>NZ_DASRXP010000684.1:0-33279 GCF_035687465.1 Kribbella sp. | reverse complement strand
CCAGACGACCGGCACACCCACTTCACGAGCCCTGTCGACAAGCGCCCCGACGTTGGCAACCATCACATCGCGCTGATACGCATGGTTCACAACCCCGTTCTGAACATCGATCACCAGCAACGCGGTGTTGGGCCGATCCGGCAACGTGGTCACAACGATCCCCTCTCCTGACAACCTGGCCCCACCACGCTAAACCGCCCCACCGACAGCTTCGTCTCTACCCGAGCGGGCGGGCTTGCAGGAAGGTGTGGGCGGCGGTGGTGGGGTTGGTGGTGGGGTTGTAGGTCTCGACGGCGTGGAGGCGGTCTGTTGGGGAGGGGTGGGTGTCGATGACGGATTCGAGCCAGCGGGTGAGTGGGGAGAGCGGTCTTGCTGCGACGGCCGCTCGCCACTGGCGGACCGGTGCGGCGCCTACCAGTTGGACTGCTCTCAGGTCGGCTCGGAGTTCTTCGAGGTGTAGTGCGACCTTCCGGGCCCGTCCGGTACGACGGATGAGCTCGCCGGCGGCCAGGGTGATCAGCCCGATCACGACCGTGATCAGCAGCAGGGACAACAGCGGCGCGACCAGGTCGTTGAAGCTCGCCACGGCCTTGCGGATCAGGAGGCCGGCCGCGCTGATCAGGACCATGATCGAGGCGGTGATCAGCAGGGCCACGAGCCAGATGAGCGCGCGAGCGCGGGGTCCCTCGGGTTTGGGATCGCCGTACTCCGCGTGCGCCAACTCGTGGGCGAGGGTGGCGCGCAGGGTGTCATCGGTGTCGCGGACGGCGCGATGTGCAGGCAGCACGATGAGATACCGGTCGGGCCCGATCCGGCGGCACTCCGCCCCCGCCGCGAACCGGCTGAGCCGCAACTGCGGCAGCTCGATCCCGGCCGCAACCGCGATCGGCGCCGCCAACCGCCGGATCCGATCCACGGGGGCCGTCCGCACGCGATCCACGCGGGCCGTCCGGAGGTGATCCACGGGGGCCATACAGCCAGGGTTGCTCGGTCGTTCAACCAAGTACCCGTTCAATCCATGCCCCGCAGGAGCTTGGTGGAACTGTGTTTCATCCCACGATGGCTCAGTGGCCTAGCCGATAGCCCACTGGCCGATTCTCACTACGCTGCTGAGCATGGATCGTTCTCCGCGCGAGCTCCTGTGACGGGCCTGGAGCAACTCGCGGTCATCGGAGCAGGACTGGTCGCCGGGATGCTGACGACCACCGTCGGCGTCGCCTCCTTGGTGAGCTTCCCCGTGCTCATCGCGCTGGGTATCCCGCCGATCGTCGCGAACGTGTCGAACACGGTCGGCCTGATCCCCGGCGCGCTCAGCGGCTCGTTCGGGTATCGCCGCGAACTCCGGGAACAGCCGCAGACCACCTGGTACGTGGTGGTGACTTGTGCGGTCGGTTCGGTGGCGGGAGCGGCGTTGCTGCTTTCCCTGCCGCCGGGCGTCTTCGAGGCCCTGGTGCCCTGGCTGATCCTGTTCACCTGTCTGCTCGTGGGCGTGCAGCCGTGGATCTCCAGCTGGCTGCGATCCCGCCACGACGACCCCGACTCAGTAGAACCCCGTACGGCGATGTCGCCCGCCACCACCTTCTTCGCGGCCCTGACGGGCGTTTACGGCGGCTACTTCGGCGCTGGGGCCGGCGTCATGATGATGGCGGTGCTGGGCCTCGGTCTCGACCTCGAGCTGCGGATCGTGAACGCCCTGAAAACGCTGGCGCTGCTGGCCGCGAACGTGGTTGCCGCCCTGATCTTCGTCTTCGTGGCCGACATCGACTTCCACGTGGCCGGTCTGCTGGCCGCCGGCTCCGTCGTCGGCGGCTACGTCGGCGCCCACATCGGCCGCCGCCTTCCGCCCACCCTGCTCCGCATCCTCATAGTCCTCGCCGGCGTCACCGCAGCCGCCTTCATGCTGTTCTGACCCCGGCCCGGGCCCTGGGCGCGGTGGTGGATGGTTGTTGTGGAATGGTCCAAAGGGGATCACGAGGGAGGCGCTGGATGGTTGAGGTGCGGAACTGGGCCGGGAATGTGGTGTTCTCCGCCGGGCGGCTGGAGCGGCCGCAGGCGGTGCCGGAGTTGCAGGAGTTGGTCGCGCGCGCCGACAAGGTGCGGGTGCTCGGGTCCGGGCACTCGTTCAACCGGATCGCGGATACCGACGGGACGCTGGTGTCGGTCGCGGACCTGCCGCAGGTGATCGAGCTCGACGAGGACGCGCGCACCGTGCGCGTCTCGGGCGGCACCCGGTACGGCGAACTGACGGCCGCCCTGGAGTCCCGGGGATTCGCGCTGCACAACCTCGGGTCGCTGCCGCACATCTCGATCGCGGGTGCGTGCTCCACCGGGACCCACGGCTCGGGTAACACCAACGGGACCCTCGCCTCGGCCGCCACCGCGATCGAGTACGTCACCGCCGACGGTTCGTTGCTCACCCTCGACCGGGAGCACCCGGATTTCCTTGGCTCGGTGATCGCGCTGGGCGCCCTCGGCGTGACGACCCACCTCACGCTCGCGGTCCAGCCGTCGTACCAGATCAGTCAGGTCGTGTACGACGGGTTTCCGGTCGGCCGGCTCGGTACCGACTTCGAGGAGGTGTTCGCCAGCGCCTACAGCGTGAGCGCGTTCACCGACTGGGTCGATCCGGACGTGATGGTCTGGCGGAAGCTGCGGGCCGGCACTGCCTGGGAGCAGGAGTGGATGGGCGCGAAGGTTGCCGATGGCCCGCGTCATCCGATCAAGGCGATGCCGGCCGATTTCGCCACCCAGCAAGGGGGAGTGCCGGGACCATGGAACGAGCGGCTCCCGCATTTCCGGCTCGAGTTCACCCCGAGCAACGGTGACGAGTTGCAGTCCGAGTACTTCTTGCCTCGGGCAATGGCAGCGCGGGCCTTCGACGAATTGCGGGCCCTGGGCAAGCAACTCCAATCGGTGATGCAGATCTCGGAGGTCCGGACGATCGCGGCTGACGAGCTCTGGTTGAGTCCGAGCCAGGGCCGGGACACGGTCGCCCTGCACTTCACCTGGATCCAGGACGAAGCCGCCGTCCGGCCGGTCGTCGAGGCGCTCGAGAACGCCCTGCTCCCGCTGGAGGCCAGACCCCATTGGGGCAAGGTCTTCACCGCCGACGCCGCAACCCTTGCCGAGTGCTACCCGCTGGTCCCGACGTTCGTCAACCTGGCCGCGAAGTACGACCCGGCCGGCAAATTCCGCAACGACTACCTGAACACCTACCTACCCAGCCACTGAGCTCCACTGGAGCAGTGCTCAGCCGGGGAGTTCGTCGATGTTGGCGGTGATGGTCCAGAGGAGGTTACGGAGGAGGCGGCGTTGCTCGGGGGTGATGCCTTGGAGGGCTCGGTCGCCGGCCTGGGTGTGGAGGCGCTGGACCGTACGGGCTACTTCGGCGCCCTGGTCGGTGAGTTCGATGCTGACCTGGCGGGCGTCCTGGTCGTTCTTCAGCCGGCGGACGAGGCCGGCGGCTTCCATTCGCTGTGTGGTGCGGGTGGCGGTCGGGACCTCGACGTCTAGCACCTTGGCCAGCTGAGCGACCGGCAGCGAACCGAGGTGCAGCAGCTTGGCGAGCACGAGCTCCTGGCCCGTGTGAACGCCAGTGCCAACGAGTTCGTCACTGACTGCCTTGCGAGCCGCACGATCGGCGAACCGCAGGGCGATGAGGATGTCGGCCCCGCTCGCCGGCGCCTCGGGATCCCAACTCAACGACTTCATACTTCCCTGCCGTCCCGCTGCAGTCGCTTGCTCGGGGGCGTCCGCGGCGCTCACCTTTGGCTCCGAGGGGTGAAGGGGTTGCGGGCGTTGAGGTCGCCTACGTACTCCGTGGGGATGGCGGGCTCGCCGCGGCTTAGTTGGCTGGCGCTGCGGGGGAGTTCGTCGCGGACCTTGAGGTGGTGGGCCTGCGACTCGGCCGGGGTGGTGCGGCCGATGATCTTGCCGGATTCGACCAGTTGCTTCAGCAGGTACCGGTCGTCTCCGTCGTCCACCGGGGGCTCGCCGACACCGATCAATTCGACCTCTGCGACGCCGGCGGCCGAGCGGCGGCGCAGCGCGTACTTGCGACCACCGATGGAGATCTTGTGCGGACTCTTCTTCGCGACCGGCGTCATCTTGCCGCTCGCGTCCTCGCGGGAGACCAGCTTGTAGACGAAACCGCAGGTCGGGTACCCGCTGCCCGTCACCAGCGACGTGCCCACGCCGTACACGTCGACGGCCGCCGGAGCCAGCGCGGCGATCTGGTACTCGTCCAAGTCGCTCGTCACGATGATCCGGGTCTTGGTCGCCCCCAGCGAGTCGAGCTGGTCGCGGACCTGGCCGGCCAGCGACGGCAGGTCGCCCGAGTCGAGCCGGACCGCGCCGAGCTCTGTCCCGGTGATCGAGATCGCGGTCGCGACCGCCTCGGTCAGGTCGTAGGTGTCGATCAGCAGGGTGGTTCCCTTGCCCAGGGCATCGACCTGGGAGACGAACGCGTCCCGCTCGGTGTCGTGCAGCAGCGTGAACGAGTGCGCCGCCGTACCAGCGCTCGGGATCCCGAACCGGCGTGCCGCCTCCAGGTTCGAGGTCGTGGCGAAGCCCGCGATGTACGCCGCCAGCGCCGACGCGACCGCCGCCTCCTCGTGGGTCCGGCGCGAGCCCATCTCGATACACGGGCGGCCGCCGGCCCACCAGGTCATCCGGGACGCGGCCGAGGCGACGGCGGAATCGTGGTTCAGGATGGACAGGAACACGGTTTCCAGCAGCACCGCCTCGGCGAAGCTGGACTCCACCACCAGCACCGGAGAGCCCGGGAAGAAGATCTCCCCGTCGGCGTAGCCGGCGATGTCGCCGCTGAAGCGGTAGTTCGCCAGCCACTCGCAGGTAGCCTGGTCCACGATGCCCAGGTCGGACAGGAACCCGATGGCCTGATCGTCGAAACGGAACTGCTCCAGCGCGTCCAGGAGCCGGTTGACGCCCGCGATCACGCCGTACCGTCGCCCGTCGGGCAGCCGGCGGGCGAACAGTTCGAAGACGGAGCGGCGGTGCGCGGTCCCGTCGGCGAGACTGGCCTGCAGCATGGTCAGCTCGTAGTGGTCCGTCAAAAGCGCTGTCGTAGCGTTCACTAGTGCAGCCTATTGCGAGTCGAGAACCGATGATGGAGAGAATGGACAGGTGACCACCGCACCGAGCGAACTCGAGAGCCCCGAAGTCGACGAGGCGATCGAGCTGAGCCCACCGTGGGTGACCATCGTCTGGAACGATCCGGTCAACCTGATGGACTACGTCACGTTCGTCTTCCAGACCTACTTCGGCTACTCCAAGGAGAAGTCGGAGAAGCTGATGATGCAGGTCCACAAGGAGGGCAAGTCGGCCGTGTCGAACGGCAACCGCGAGGCGATGGAACGCGACGTCGAAGCCATGCACTCCTACGGCCTGTGGGCCACCTGTGAGAAGTCGTGACCAGGTTCCGTAAGCGCAAGAAGACCGTGATCGTCAGTTTCGCCGAGCACGAGTCGGACATCCTGGCGAACCTGCTCCGCAACCTGGTCGAGCTCCTGTACGACGGGATGCCGCCGCGCGAGTCGATGTCGAGCGACCCGCTGGCCGAGTTGCTGGACAACGACGGACCCACCTCGCCGCCGGAGGACGTAGTACTGCAGAGGCTGTTACCGGACGCGTACAAGACGGACGACCACGCTTCGGCGGAGTTCCGGCGGTTCACCGAGCGGGGGCTGCGGGACGGGAAGGTGTCCGATGCCAAGCGGGTCCTGGCCGCACTGGAGGAGTCGTCCAGCGTCGACGACGGGATCGTGCTCGAGCCGGACGACCAGTTGCGCTGGTTGCGCGCGCTGAACGACCTGCGGCTGGCGATCGGGACCCGGCTGGACATCAAGGAGGAGGACGACTACGGGGTCTGGGAGAAGCTTCCCGACGACGACCCACGCCGCCTCACCTACGACCTCTACGACTGGCTCGGCTACCTCCAGTCAGCCCTCCTCCACAACATCCGCTGAAACCCGCCAACATCCGCTGAAACCCGCCGCTTAGGGTTGGCCGTATGGAGAAGCGGACGTTGGGGCGTACCAAGCGGGATGTCGGTGTGGTCGGGCTCGGGGCCTGGCAGCTCGGGGCCGATTGGGGTGAGGTGGACGAGAGCGACGCGCTCGCGGTGCTGCACGCCGCGGTCGAGGGCGGCGTCACCTTCATCGACACCGCCGACGTGTACGGCGACGGCCGGAGTGAGCGGCTGGTCGGGAAAATCCTGAAGGACAACCCCGGCCTGACGGTGGCGACCAAGATGGGCCGCCGGGTCGAGCAGAAGCCGGCGAACTACAACCTGGACGCCTTCCGCGCCTGGAACGACCGCTCCCGGGAGAACCTGGGCGTGGACACGATCGACCTGGTCCAGCTGCACTGCCCGCCGACCGCGGTCTACTCCACCGACGCGGTGTTCGATGCGCTCGACACGTTGGTCCAGGAGCAGCGGATCGCGGCGTACGGGGTGAGTGTGGAAACCTGCGCGGAGGCGCTCACGGCGATCGCCCGGCCGAACGTGGCGTCGGTGCAGATCATCCTGAACGCGTTCCGGCTGAAGCCGCTCGACCAGGTGCTCCCGGCGGCCGCCGAGGCCGGCGTCGGCATCATCGCGCGGGTCCCGCTGGCGAGCGGCCTGCTGTCCGGCAAGTACGACGAGTACACGACCTTCGGGGCGGACGACCACCGCAACTTCAACCGCCGGGGCGACGCCTTCGACGTCGGGGAGACCTTCTCCGGGGTGGACTACAACACCGGCCTGGAAGCGGTGGAGCGGCTGCGGCCCCTCGTCCCGGCCGGCGCGACGATGGCGCAGTTCGCCCTCCGCTGGATCATCGACCAGCCAGGCGTGAGCGTGGTCATCCCGGGCGCCCGGAACCCCGCCCAGGTGGCAGGCAACGTCGGCGCGGCCGCCCTCGCCCCGCTCTCCGCGGTCCAGCTGGACACCGTCCAGACGGTCTACAACGACCTGATCCGCCCCCAGGTGCACAGCCGCTGGTAGCTGCTGTCCGAATAGTGGACCGACCCCGGCGTTGGTCGGGGCGGCCGGGCGGTCGCCGTACCGTGGGGTCGTGCTCATCATCGACTCCGCGACGTACGACGCGATCGTGGCGCATGCGCGGCGGGATCATCCGGACGAGGCGTGCGGGGTGGTCGCGGGACCGGCCGGATCGGACCGGCCCGAGCGGTTCATCCCGATGCTGAACGCGGCGATGTCGCCGACGTTCTACGAGTTCGACTCGGGAGACCTGCTCCGGCTCTACAAGGAGATGGATTCCCGCGACGAGGAGCCGGTGGTGATCTACCACTCCCACACCGCCACCGAGGCCTACCCGTCCCGGACCGACATCAACCTGGCCGGCGAGCCGGGTGCGCACTACGTGCTGGTGTCGACCCGTGACGGCGCGAACTCGCCGTCGCACGACGGGCCGGTGGAGTTCCGGTCGTACCGGATCATCGACGGCGAGGTCGCGGAAGAAGAAGTGCGCGTGGTCGAAAAATATGAAGAACTCGAAGGAGAGAACTGAGATGGCGATCGAACTGCGCGTGCCGACGATCCTGCGCACCTACACCGGCGGCGAGAAGGCCGTCAGCGGTGCCGGGGCCACGCTGGCCGAGTTCATCGACGACGTGAACGGCGCCCACCCCGGCCTGAAGGAGCGGATCGTCGAGGGCCAGCCGGAGGAACTGCGGCGCTTCGTGAACGTCTACGTCAACGACGAGGACGTGCGCTTCACCGGTGGTCTGGCCACGGGCGTGAAGGACGGCGACGTGGTGGTCGTGCTGCCGGCCGTCGCGGGCGGCTGACGATGCGCTTCGACAGCCTGCTCGACTCCGTCGGCGGTACGCCGTTGGTCGGCCTGCCGAAGCTGTCCCCGTCGGCGGACGTCAGGTTGTGGGCCAAGCTGGAGGACCACAACCCGACCGGATCGATCAAGGACCGGGCCGCCCTGCGGATGCTGCTGGACGCCGAGAAGGACGGGCGGCTCCGGCCGGGCAACACCATCCTCGAGCCGACCTCGGGCAACACCGGGATCTCGCTGGCGATGGCAGCCAAACTCCGCGGGTACCGGATGGTCTGTGTGATGCCGGAGAACACCTCCGAGGAGCGCCGGCAGATCCTGCGGATGTGGGGCGTCGAGATCATCTCCTCCCCGGCCGCAGGCGGTTCCAACGAGGCGGTCCGGGTCGCCAAGCAGGTCGCCGAGGAACACCCCGACTGGGTGATGCTCTACCAGTACGGCAATCCCTCGAACGCGGCCGCCCACTACGACGGCACCGCCCCCGAGATCCTCGCCGACCTTCCCTCGGTGACGCACTTCGTCGCAGGCCTGGGCACCACCGGCACGCTGATGGGCGCCGGGCGGTTCTTCCGCGAGCACAAGCCCGAGGTCCGGATCGTGGCGGCCGAGCCTCGGTACGGCGAACTCGTCTACGGCCTGCGCAACCTCGACGAGGGGTTCGTGCCCGAGTTGTACGACCCGGCCCTGATCGACGCACGGTTCTCCGTCGGCCCCCGCGACGCCGTACGCCGGGTCCGCGAACTGCTGGACAACGAGGGCATCTTCGCCGGCATCTCCACCGGCGCCATCCTGCACGCGGCACTCGGCCAGGCAGCCAAGTGCATCCGCGACGGTGAGTCCGCGGACATCGCCTTCATCGTCGCGGACGGCGGCTGGAAATACCTGTCCACCGGCGCCTACGAAGGCACCATCGATGAGGCCGAAGACCGCCTAGAAGGCCAACTCTGGGCCTGATCAACCCCTAGGTCTTGAAGAGCACTTTGCGTCCTAGGCGGGGGTGTACGCCGCGGCCCTTGCAGCTGGTGCAGGGGCGGGTGGCGTAGCTGAAGAAGGACCCCTTGTGCCTGCCTGCGCCCTTGCAGCGCCCGCACTTGGCGAACGGGTGCAGAGCCAGCGAGATCACGTAGAGGCCGAAGACGAAGGCCGCGAACAGCAGGAGCATGCCGAGCGGCCCGAGGGCGCCGGCGATGTCAGCTGCAGTGCTGTTCGTGGTCGTGTCCGCAGCCGGGCCGGCGGCTTGTGCCGCGGCGTCGGCGGGTTGCGGATTCGGTGCGGCGGTGGTGCTGAGAGCCACCGCGATGTGGACTGCCAGATTCATGGCATCGCGAGGGGCGGTTGGAAACACATCGTCACAGAGTGGCGCGCGTCACGTCACATTGCAATTCCTGAGAGTAAAGATGTGGATAACTTCGGCGTGTCGTTCTGCGGAGTTAGGTAAGGGTAACTTCAGAACTGCCCGCTGCCGGTCTTCTCGGCCCGGTCGAGGCTTCGGTCGGAGCCGCCGGATAGGGTTCACAGCGTGGCAGACGCACCGATCGGCATCTTCGACTCCGGCTTCGGCGGGCTCACCGTGGCCCGCGCGGTGCTCGACCAACTGCCGCACGAACCGATCCTGTACCTGGGCGACACCGCCCGTCAGCCGTACGGCCCGCTGTCGATCGCCGAGGTCCGCGAGTACTCCCTGGAGTGCCTGGATCACCTGGTCGAGGCCGGCGTGAAGGCGCTCGTGATCGCGTGCAACTCCGCCAGCGCGGCGATGCTCAGGGACGCCCGCGAGCGGTACGACGTACCGGTGGTCGAGGTGATCTTCCCCGCGGCCAGGCGCGCCGTGGCTGCCACCCGGAACCAGCGCGTCGGCGTCATCTGCACCAAGTCCACCGCGGCGTCGCTCGCGTACGACGACGCCTTCGCCGCGGCTCCGCAGGTCGAGCTCACCACCCAGGCGTGCCCGAAGTTCGTCGACTTCGTCGAGTCCGGCGTGACGTCGGGGCCCGAGTTGCTGGCGGCCGCACACGAGTACCTGGATCCGCTGGTCGAGGCCGACGTCGATACGTTGATCCTCGGCTGCACGCACTACCCCTTGCTGACCGGCGTCATCTCGTACGTGATGGGCGACGAGGTCACCTTGGTGAGCAGCGCGGAGGAGGGCGCCAAGGACGTGTACGGCGTGCTCACCAAGGCCGGGCTGCTCCGCGACATCGACCTGCCCGAGCCCCAGCACCGCTTCGTCACCACCGGCAACCCGGCCGACTTCGCCGCCATCGGCTCGCGCTTCCTCGGCCCGGTGATCAGCTCCGTCGACCAGTTCGCCTCGGTCCGCTGATGATGCCTAGTTGTCCAGGGCACCAGATCCGGGCCGTGCTCGAAATCGTCGACAGGCAAGTGGATCGGCCGTTCGGCGACGCCCCAGGGTTTCCTGCGAAGCCGGCAACCCGCCGGTAATGTTCAAGCTATGAAGCTCACTGTGCTCGGCTGCTCGGGGTCGGTCCCCGGGCCGGACTCGCCTGCTTCGAGCTATCTGGTCAGCGCGGACGGATTCCAACTGGTGCTCGATCTCGGCAGTGGCGCGCTCGGTGTGCTGCAGCGGCATCTCGAGGTGCCGCAGATCGGCGCGATCGCCTTGTCCCACCTGCATCCGGACCATTGCATGGACCTGTGCGGGTTGTACGTCGCCGCGAAGTACTCGCCCTCCTCGCCCTTCCCGCGGATCCCCGTGTACGGGCCGCCCGGTACTGCGAGTCGGATGGCGCTGGCGTACGACCTGCCGCTGGATCCGGGGATGGAGGAGCAGTTGGACTTCCATGTCTGGTTGGAGATCCAGCAGATCGGCCCGTTCACCGTTCGCACCGCGTCGATGGTGCACCCGGTCCCGGCGTACGCGATCAGGGTTGAGCACGGCAACAAAGCGCTCGTCTACACCGGCGACACCGGTCCGAACGACGCCCTGATCGAGCTTGCCCGTGGCGCCGACCTGCTGCTGAGCGAAGCGGCCTTGCAGGACGGCGATCCGAACAACCCGCCCGACCTCCACCTGACCCCCGCCGACGCCGGCGAACACGCCAAACGGGCCGGCGTGAAGCGACTCGTCATCACCCACGTACCGCCCTGGTTCAACCGCGACAACCAGTCAGAAGGTGCCCGCCGCACCTTCCCCGGCGAAGTCCTCACCGCCACCCCCAACGCCACCTACGAAATCTGATCGTTGTCCTCGGCCACCCCGCCAAGAGTTTCGTAGAAGTCGGTGGTCCGCCGATAACCGTTGCCCTCGAGGAGTTCCGATCCCCGATCGTCGCCGGAAGCAAGGATGACCACCGCGACCGAAGCGCCACGCCGTACCGACGCCCGCTCGATCTCAAGCAGCGCACTCTGGTCCCGAACAGTTGTGACCAGTACTACCGGCCCGCCCGGCGCATAGACAGGCGGCGCCTCCACCAGGCGCCCCTCCGCGCCGTCCACCCTGACTGTCGAATCCATCGGCTCCGTCGCCGTGGCGGCGATGCCCGAACTGTCGAGATCGCGATGCCACCACGACTCGGCGACCCTCGCGCCGAGCGACTCCACCGCTTCCCGGCGCTCCGGCTCAGGAGCTGGGCACACAACCCGCAGCAGACCGGCTGCGTCAGCGTGGCGTAGCGCACCGGCCGCGGCAGCGTGCCGCAGCAGGCCGAGACCTTCAGTCGCCCAGTCGCCTTCGGCTTCGAGTGCGAAGTCGTCGATCACCAGACGATTTCCGTCAGGCACGCCGAAGAGAAAGCCGTGCTCCGACCGGATCGAGAGGATGGCGGCAGTGTCGATCAAGCTGCCCAGGAACTCTGTGTGAGCAGCAGTTGCTCCCGCTGACGGACGCCAGAAGCGGGGTGCGAAGTCCGCCAGTTGCCGGCGCCTGGCTGCGGCGAGCTCCACTACCCACGGCAGGTCCGACCGGGTGAGCGGGCGTAGGCCCTCCATTGATCAGGCCCGGGTTTGGCCGTTGTCGAAGTACTTGGTGAGGGTTGCGTCCAGTGGGGGGACGTCGATGGGGGTGCCGTTGGAGCGGAGGGAGGTGGTGGCGGCGTAGCCGGCGGCGACTGCGGCGCGGGCTGCTGTGGGGGAGGTGAGGGTGGCGCCGCCGTCGCGGACGAAGCGGACGAACTCGGCGACCAGGCGGGGGTCGGCGCCGGCGTGACCGCCTGCGGCCGCGGGGATGACGACCTCCTCGTCGGCGTCGGCGCGGTAGTCGGAGCGCTTGCTGTTCCACACCTTGACCACGCCGCCAGGTGCGTCGCCGAAGTTCTCCAGCCGCCCTTGCGTACCGATCACCGTGTAGTTGCGCCAGTAGTCCGGGGTGAAGTGGCACTGCTGGTAGGTGAGGTAAACCCCGTTGTCCAGCAGGAGATTCGCCATCGAGAGGTCCTCGACGTCCATCACCGGCGCCATCCCCGTCTGGGACAACGGCGGCCAGTTGTCGTTCGAGACGAACTCCGCGAACCGTTGCTCGGAGCGATCCATCCGGTCGTCGATCCCGCCGTACACGACCAGGCCGCCGAGTGCGTTCGCCCTGGTGGTGTAGCCACCGGCCAGCCAGTGCATCACATCGATGTCATGGGCACCTTTCTGCAGCAGCAGACTGGTCGTGCGCCGCCGGTCGGCATGCCAGTCCTTGAAGTAGAAGTCGCCGCCGTGCCCGACGAAGTGCCGGCACCAGATCGCCTTGACCTCGCCGATCGCGCCTGCGGCGATCAGTTCCCGCATCGTCAGTACTACGGGCATGTGGCGCATGTTGTGCCCGACGTACAGCCGCGCGCCACTCTCGTACGCCGCTTGCAGCACCCGGTCGCATCCCGAGGTGGTGATCGCCAACGGCTTCTCCACGAACACCGCGATCCCGGCCCGGAGGAACTCGATCGCCGGCTCCTCGTGCAGGTCGTCCGGGGTGGTGACGAAGACCCCGTCCAGCTGGAGATCGAGCAGCTCGCGATGATCGCCGTACGAGGTCGCGCCCGGATAGTCGGCGCGGGCCGCGAGCTGCTGTTTCTCGACCGGATCGCAAACCGCGACTATGCGGGAGCCCTCACCGGGCTTGTGGGCGTGCTGGGCCAGCCGGCTCCGGGCACCCAGTCCCACCACACCGAACCGAAGGTCTGTCATCTTCAGCCAACTCCTGCGCGTAGGTGATTGCACCAACCTATGTCCGAACACTTCCGACCTTCAACACCCCGCTGATCCCATGGTGTTGCCCCGGTCGTCACCTCATCGTCGGCGATTACTCGCCGTGGTCCTTCACCATGACGGAACGTGAGCCTCCACTATGTGGCACTGGGCGACTCGACCACCGTTGGTGTCGGGGACCCGATGAATGGCAGTACGACCGATCTTTCCGGTGCCGGCGCTCGTCCCGGGGAAGGGTGGCGGGGCTGGGCCTCGCTGCTCGCCGATGCCCTGGGCAGTTCCCACCGTGTGACATTTTCCAACCACGCGACCAGCGGCGCCACTGTGCCGGTGGTGGTCTCCGACCAACTTCCCGAGACCGGTACCGGCCGGGTCGACCTGGCCTCCCTGATCGTCGGGGTGAACGACACCCTGCGATCCACCTTCGACCAGGCGCAGATCCGCGACGGTTTGCAGCGGTGTGCGGAGCAACTGACCGCCCGCGGCGCAGTACTGCTGACCGTCCGGTTCCACGATCACGGCCAGGTTTTCGGCCTGCCGTCGTGGCTGCGCCGACCGCTCTGGCAGCGGATCGAGCAAGTCAACAACGCGTACGACGACCTGCATGCCAGGTTCGGCGGGATCCGGATCGACATGGCGGACTACCCGGAGGTCTATCGCCGGGACTTCTGGAGTGTCGACCGGCTGCACCCAGGGGAGCGGGGTCACCGCCGGCTGGCCCGGGCCTTCGCCGACGAACTCGCCTTGCGCGGTTTCCGGATCGCAGTACCGCCTGATCTGGAGTGTGCGGGGCAGACGCCGACCAAGTGGGCCGATGCTGTCTGGATGGTCCGCGAGGGCGTCCCCTGGCTCGGCCGCCGTGCCAGCGACCTCACCCCCTGGGCGGCCAAGATGGTCCTCACCCAGTTCCGGCCGAATCGCTTCGCCAACGTCGGCCGGTCCCCTCAACCACGCCTCGCCCAACTCCCGCGTCCGGATGTACTTGTCCACAACCCCACGACAGCCAATGCGGAGGTGCAGCGGGTTCAGGCTTAGGGTCTGAACCATGGCTCGTATCGATGGACGTACCCCTGATCAGCTCCGGCCGGTAACCCTGACCCGGAACTGGCTCGACCACGCCGAGGGTTCGGTGCTGGTCGAGTTCGGCCGGACCCGGGTGCTGTGCGCGGCCAGTGTCACCGAGGGCGTGCCGCGCTGGCGCAAGGGATCCGGCCTGGGGTGGGTGAGCGCGGAGTACGCGATGCTGCCGCGGTCCACCAACACGCGCTCGGACCGGGAGTCCGTGAAGGGCCGGATCGGCGGCCGCACGCACGAGATCTCCCGGCTGATCGGGCGATCGCTGCGCGCGGTGATCGACTACAAGGCGCTCGGCGAGAACACCATCCTGCTGGACTGCGACGTCCTGCAGGCCGACGGCGGCACCCGCACCGCCGCGATCACCGGCGCGTACGTCGCGCTCGCCGACGCGGTGTCGTTCCTCCGGGATCGCAAGGCGCTGAAGGGCGAGCCGCTGACCGGCTCGGTGTCCGCGGTGTCGGTCGGGATCATCGACGGCAAGCCGATGCTCGACCTCTGCTACGAGGAGGACGTCCGCGCCGAGACGGACATGAACCTGGTGCTCACCGGCGACGGCAAGTTCATCGAGGTGCAGGGCACCGCCGAAGGAGCCCCCTTCGACCGCGCCGAGCTGGACAGCCTGCTCGAGCTCGGTACTGCGGGATGCGCCGAGCTGACGAAGTTCCAGCAGGAGGCGCTCGCGTGACCAAGGTTCTCCTCGCCTCGAACAACCAGAAGAAGCTCGAGGAACTCCGCCGCATCCTCACCCCGATCGTGCCGGGCATCGAGGTGCTCGGTCTGGCCGACGTCACGCAGTACGAGGAACCCGCCGAGACCGAGCCGACCTTCGAGGGCAACGCACTCCTGAAGGCGCATGCCGCCGTGGCCGCGACGGGTCTGCCGTCGATCGCGGACGACAGCGGGATCTGCGTCGACGCGCTGAACGGGATGCCTGGGGTGTTGTCGGCGCGCTGGGCCGGTCCCGCGAAGGACAACCTGGCGAACAACCTGCTCCTCCTCGGTCAACTCGAGGACGTGCCGGACGAGCGCCGCGGCGGCGCCTTCGTCGCAGCAGTGGCGTTCTGCCGCCCGGACGCCGAGGACGTGATCGTCCGCGGCGAGATGCGCGGCTCGGTGATCCGCGAACTGCGCGGCACCGGCGGCTTCGGGTACGACGTGCTGTTCCAGGCCGACGGGTACGACGTGACCACCGCGGAACTGTCGATCGAGGAGAAGGACGCGATCAGCCACCGGGGCAAGGCCCTCCGCGAACTCGCCCCCATCGTCGCCGGAACACTAGGAGCTTGAGATGTTGTTCGCCGGACCTGATCGTGACGGGGTTGCCGAGGGGCGGATCACTACGGCGTACCGCCGCTGGGCGCAGGCGCGGGTGGTGGAGGGGCGGATCTACCGGACCAACGCCGGCCGGATCGAGATCGACACCGTGCGGGAGGTCAACCCCGACCTGATCGCAGACAACGACGCGGACGTGATCGCTGCCGACCGTCAGAACGCGAAGGACGTCCGCCGCCGACTGCGCGGCAACGAGGACTGGCCGACGTTCCTGATCAACTTCCACCTGGTCGAGGGCCCGGACCCCCGCGAGGAACTGGCGGCCTCCACCGACCTGTCGGCCGAAGACCTGGAAGACCTGCGCGACCGGCTGGCCAAGCTCGACGAACTGAGCCGCCACGGCGCCTGGACTGCCCAGACCCTCCGCCTGATCGAGTCCAAGCCCGCCACCCGCGCCGGCGACCTCGCCGCCGAGATCGGCCGCGACACAGCCGGCTTCAAACTCGACGTCCGCAAACTGAAGAACCTCGGTCTCACCTACAGCCTGGAAGTCGGCTACGAGCTGAGCCCCCGCGGCGCGACGTACCTGAAATCCCTCTGAAGACGGCGTCGAGCTAGCGCTTGCGAGCCAGCGTCACGCCGTCGCGTACCGGCAGCATCACGGACTCGACTCGCTCGTCGGCGGCGATGAGGTCGTTCAGCCGGCGCATCGCGAGATGGCGGTCCTCGGTGTACGCGGGGTCGAAGACGCGGCCGCCGAGGAACACGTTGTCCAGGACCACGAGGCCCCCAGGGCGCAGTCGCTGGACGATCTCCTCGTAGTACGCGGGGTAGCTGTCCTTGTCCGCGTCGATGAAGGCGACGTCGATGGCGGGCTCGTCCGGCAACGCTTGCAGGGTCTCGAGGGCGGGGCCGAGCTTCAGCTCGATCCGGTCGGCCAGGCCGGCCTTCTCCCACGCCGTGCGCCCGATCGAGGTCCACTCCTCGCTGACGTCGCAGGTGACCAGGCGGCCACCGTCGGTCAGGCCCCGGGCGATGCACAGGGATGAGTAGCCGGTGAAGGTGCCCACCTCAACGGCGAACCGCGCATCCACCAGGCGGGTCAGTATCGTCAGCAGCATCCCCTCGTCGTGGCTGACCTGCATCTGCGCCGCGCTCCCGCTGGCCTCGTGCTCGCGCGTCGTGACAGCCAGCTCCCAAATCACCCCCGCCAACTCTCAGCGCGGCAACCTTGGAACGTCGTACATCGTGGGTGGGCCGTCCGCGGTGAACTCCATGCCGAGGAAGGTGTCGTCCACAGTCTCGTGATCCCAGAGGAAGCGCAGGACCGTGCCGTCCGGGTCGGTGATGTCCAGCGCCTGCCCGTACTCGCCGCGGTCGTGGATCGGCTCATGGTCGAAACCAAGCCGCTCACAGTCCTCGACCAACTGGTGCAGCACCTGCGGCGACTCGACCCCGAACCCCACCAGATCGAACCCGGCAAAGTTCGGCCGGCCAGGGACAACCTCGCGATCGCGCAACGCGATGACGAATCCACCCGGCCGGTCCAGGAGTACGACACCCCGGACAACCCCGTCCTCGGTGAACTCAGCCACCAACTCCAGCCCCAGCAACGCCTGGTACCACCGCATACTCCGCACCAGATCCGTCACCGGCACCTTCACCTGCCGAATCTTCGTCAACCCCACACCCATGGCGTCCTCCCTTGGTCGTCAACGCCAATCGTGCCCGCCGAACTTCAGCCAGCCTTAAGACGCCCCACGGATCAGCGCGACCACGTGCGCGCCGGATCGCTCTTGCTGAGCTGCGACGGAGGAGCCCCGACTGTAGTTCGGAGTACAGGGGTCGTGTGCCAGAGAAGGGATTCGAACCCTCACACCCGAAGGTACCGGCACCTAAAGCCGGCGTGTCTGCCATTCCACCACTCTGGCCTGGGGCTTGCTCCCCAAGAACATCTTAGGGAGCAAGCCTCTCAGCGGCTCTGCAGGGCGTCGATGAAGACGGCCTGGAGGTCCGTCGGGTTGCGGGCCACGTAGCTTCGGCCGTTGGTCGCCTCGGCCAGCAGTTTGAGCTCGTTGGCGTCCGCCTCCGGACCCATGCCCAGCGCGATGATCCGGACGGGACGCGCCGGGTCACGCAGACTTTCGAGCTGCTTGATGGTACTCGCCAGGCTCGGGCTGCCCGGGTCGTCGTTCTTGCCGTCGGTGAACAGCAGGACCGTGTTCACGGCCGTCGAGTCGTAGTTGGCCCGGACCGCGCGGACCGCGGCGATCGCCGTGTCGTACAGGCCGGTACCACCGCCGACCCGAGCTGTCTGCGGCCTCAACTGGCCGATCATCTTCGACCGCTGCGCCGAAGTCAGCTTGCCGATCGGGACCAGTTCCTTGTAGTCGGCGCTGTCCGGACCGATCTTCGTCGAGAACACCCACAAGCCCAGTGCGGCAGAGTCCGGGAACATCGTCAGACCCCTCTCCGCGGCCTCCAGGGTGAGCTGCATCCTGGTCTTCCCGTTCTCGACCTTGGTGCCCATCGAGCCGGACACGTCGATCACCGCGAGCGAGTGCGCCGACAGCGAGAGAGTGGCCCATTGCTGCAGCGTCTTCTCCACCGACTGGGTCGTCGGCTTGCTGAGCTGGGTGACCTCACCGACGCCAAGGCCGCCGCTGAGCGGACTCAGCTGCGGGTCGCGGAATCCGGCTTGGTCACGGGCCTGGGCACCAGCGTCCGTGAACATCTCCTCCGCGAGCGCCTTGCCCGCTTCGGTGACGGCCTCGGTGTTCGACTTGGCCGTGACCACGACCGGGTAGTCGAGCGTCAGCGTGCCGGTCTTCGGCACGACCGCCTTCAGCTCCGCTTCCGGGTGCTCTTCCTGGTACTTGACGAAGCTCTGCTCCGACGCCGGCACGATCACCTTGCTGCCCTCGGCGGCCGCCTTGCTGAACGGGCCGCTGACCTCGGTGTACTGCTTGGCCATCGAGCCGAGCCGCTGGGCCATCGGGACCAGGACGCTGGCGACGTCCGTGTTCGAGGCCGACGTCTTGGACCGCTCGGACTGGATCGCCACCACCGCGAGGGCGCCGGCGGACTGGCTCAGCGGATCGAGCAGCGCCGGTTGGGTACCGGCGAAGGCCCCCAGCCACGACTGGGTGGTCGCGAAGTTCTCGCCGCGGCCGACCAGTACGACCGGTGAGGTCGCGATGGACGGGACCGCGATGCTCGGGATCGACTCGCCGTCGTCGGCCCGGGCCACCCACAGCGAGGAGTCCGGCACCCACAGGTCGGGCCGGTTGTCACTGCCACTGCCGACGTCCTGGGCGACCTTGGACGCGGAAGCTCCGGTAATGGTGAATTGCAGACAGGGGGCGTTGTCGTCCTTCTTCCCGGCCAGCGACTTCGCGGCCGACTCCAACTGCGGCTGTAGCTCCGGTGTCGTGCTGAGCGAGATCTGGGTCGGGTCGTCACAGGACCCACCGCCCAGAAAACCGTCGGCGCCGGATTCCGATCCGAAGGAGCGGACCACAAAGACGGCGCCCAAGGACAGCACCAGTAGGCCGACAGCCGTCAGATACACCGGACGGCGATTGTTGTTACTTCGCGTCACCGCAGAGGAATGTTTTCCCATCGCGGCAGGTCCCTCCCTCCCAGAGGCAGACTGCGGGCGCAGATTACCCGGTTTGCACTGGTCAGGGCCAAGGAGAGGGGCTTCCTTCACATCGTGAAGTCGGTACTGCAAATGGACGATGAATGCCTATGCAGTACTGCTCATCCCTGTAGGAGGCGGAAAAGTCACGCAGGGTAGTGCTACCACTCCGATCCGCTCCGATCGGAGTGTGATCCAAATCACAGCATCCCTTGGGCTCAAACGACCGTTGGGTGGACCACAGCCGTGAAACGGTCGAAGGTTTCCCTTCCTGGGTTGTCCTGACAAGCCCGCCCCCTGCTGAAGACTCCGTCACCGCCCGGAAGGTTGTCCGGACCGCTGATGGACCGCCGGGACGGGGCTGTCAGAGGCCGAGGTCGCGGCGCAGCTTGGCGACGTGGCCGGTGGCCTTGACGTTGTACTGCGCGACCGCGATCTTCCCGTCCGGGTCGACCACGAAGGTGGACCGGATCACCCCGGTCACCAACTTGCCGTACATCGTCTTCTCGCCGAAAGCGCCGTACGCGTTCAGGACTTCCTTGTCCGGGTCGCTCAGCAGCGGGAAGGTGACTCCGTCGCGCTCGCGGAACTTCGCCAGCTTGGCGGGCTTGTCCGGCGAGATCCCGAGCACGGTGTAGCCGGCGGCCGCGAGCGAGTCGAGCGAGTCCCGGAAGTCGCAGGCCTGCTTCGTGCAGCCCGGCGTCATCGCGGCGGGGTAGAAGTAGACGATCACGTTCTTGCCCCGCAGGTCCGCCAGCGCGACCTCGTTGCCATCGGCATCGGGAAGGGTGAACTCGGGGGCGGCATCGCCGACGGACAGGCGCTCGGACATCTCCACGATCCTTCCAACGAACTGGCCCAGCTGTAGACAGCAGGTTGCCAGCAAGAACTGAGTGATTGTCAGACATTCTGCCGTACGCCGTTCCGCGTCGCTGAAGTGGCTCCTGAGGCTTGTGTTACACGGAAGCAGTTCGCTTGTTACGTGCGGGAAAACTGACGGCTGGATCGAGTGCGAGCCGGCCCCGGGTGGGCGAGGATGCGGAGATGAGCCGCGCACCGATCCGCCCCAGTGGCCCACAGTTGTTCGACGGCTATCTCGACCCGACGCGGCCGCATGCCGAGGCCTATGACGAGATGTTCGACCCGGTGGAGGGCGTCCGGCCGGCGTACCGGCGGTTGCATGAATCGCTCCTGCCGCTGCAGTCCGCGGACCTCACCACCCGGTCCGAGGCGCTCGACCGGGCTCTCGTCGACCAGGGCATCACCTTCTCGCTGTCCGGCGAGGAGCGGCCCTTCCCGCTGGACCTCGTACCCCGGGTGATCACCGCCTCCGAGTGGTCTCGCCTGGAGCGCGGCATCGTCCAGCGGGTTCGCGGCCTGGAGGCGTTCCTCGCCGACATCTACGGCGACCAGCAGATCATCGCGGACGGCGTGCTGCCGCGCCGGCTGATCACCTCCTGCGAACACTTCCATCGACAGGCCGCGGGGATCGCCCCGCCCAACGGTGTCCGGATCCACGTGGCCGGGATCGACGTAGTACGCGATGAACTGGGCGACTTCCGCGTGCTGGAGGACAACCTGCGCAGCCCGTCCGGGGTGTCCTACGTGATGGAGAACCGGCGGACCATGGCGCGCGTCTTCCCGGACCTCTTCGCGAAGCACCGGGTGCGCGCGGTCGGCGACTACGCGGTCCATCTGCTCAGGTCGTTGCGAGCTGCCGCTCCCGCGGGTGCGACCGACCCGAACGTGGTGGTGCTGACCCCGGGCGTCTTCAATTCGGCGTACTTCGAACACTCGCTGCTGGCGCGGCAGATGGGCGTCGAACTGGTCGAGGGGCGCGACCTGTTCGCCCGGAACAACGTGATCTACCTGCGCACCACCGACGGCGAGCAGCGGGTCGACGTGATCTACCGGCGGATCGACGACGAGTTCCTGGATCCCGTGCAGTTCGTGCCGGACTCGGTGCTCGGCGTCGCGGGCCTGGTGAACGCGGCGCGGGCCGGCAACGTGGTGATCGCCAACGCGATCGGCAACGGCGTCGGCGACGACAAGCTGGTCTACACCTATCTGCCGGAGATCCTGAAGTACTACCTGGGCGAGACCCCGCTGCTGCCGAACGTGGACACCTTCCGCTGCTGGCTACCTGCTGAGCACGACGAGGTGCTCGAGCGGCTGGACGAGCTCGTCACCAAGCCGGTGGAGGGCTCGGGCGGTTACGGCATCGTGTTCGGCCCCGATGCGTCCCCCAAGGAGCTTGCGGCTCAGCGGCGGCGGATCAAGAACAACCCGCGCGGCTGGATCGCGCAGCCCGTGGTCCAGCTGTCGACCGTGCCGACCAAGGTCGGCGGCCGGTTGCAGCCGCGGCACGTCGACCTGCGGCCGTTCGCGGTGAACGACGGTGACTCGGTGTTCGTGCTCCCCGGCGGCTTGACCCGGGTCGCGATCCCCGAGGGCAGTCTGATCGTGAACTCGTCCCAGGGCGGCGGTTCGAAGGACACCTGGGTGCTCGCCCCGCGGGCGTCCGACGAAGACGCCGAGCTTCGCGGCCGCGGTCTCGCCGCCGGACTCCGGTCGGACGAGGGCCGGACGCCGGAGCAGGGTCCCGCGCTGAACGTCGCCCAACAGCAGCAACAGTGATGGGGAGGTGCTGACGATGCTCGCACGCAACGCCGAGTCGCTGTACTGGATCGGCCGGTACGTCGAACGCGCGGACGACACCGCGCGGATCCTCGACGTCTCGGTCCACCAGTTGCTCGAGGACGCGACGGTGGATGCCGACACGGCCAGCCGTACCTTGCTCGCGGTGCTCGGGATCACCCCGCCGAAGGGCACCACGCTGGACGTGTGGACCCTGACCGAGCTGGTCGCGATGTCGCCCGATCGCGCCGGCTCGATCGTGTCCTCGATCTCCAGCGCCCGGGAGAACACCCGGATCGCCCGCGAGGTGGTCTCCAGCGAGCTGTGGCACTGCATCAACTCGATGTGGAACGCCGTACCGGAGCGCCAGCGCGCCGCGCGGCGGGTCGGTCCGCATGAGTTCTTCACCTTCGTCGAGGACCGGGCGGCGATGTTCGCCGGGCTCGCCGACTCGACCATGAGCCGCGACGACGGCTGGCGATTCCTGGTCCTGGGCCGCTCGGTCGAACGGGTCGACATGATCGTCCGGCTGCTGATGTCCCGCGTCGGCGACAAGCCGACCTCGCCAGGCTGGGTGACCGTACTGCGCTCAGCCGGTGCCCACGACACGTATCTCCGCACGTACCGGGGTGCCCTGGACGCGTCCCGGGTGGTGCAGTTCCTCCTGATGGACCGGTTGTTCCCGCGGTCGGTCTTCCACGCACTGAGTAAGGCGGAGTCCTGCCTCGAAGAGTTGGACCGTGGACCGTCAGCGCGCATCGGCACCAGCGCCGAGGCCTCACGTTTGCTCGGTAAGGCCCGGAGCGACCTGGAGTTCCTCCCGCCCGCCGAACTGCTCGACGACCTCACAGGGCGGCTTGAGGCGCTCCAGGAGACCGTCCGGGAGGTGGGGGAGGCTGTGTCGCTGCAGTACTTCCACGCGGTCCCGTGGGTCGAGTGGAACAACGCGGCGGTGAACCTGTGAGTTGGCGTCTTCGGGTGGTGCACACCACCGGCTACCGGTACGCCGAAGCCGTCACCCAGTCCTACAACGAGGCCCGGCTGACCCCGCGCTCCGACGACCGGCAGAACCTGATGGTGGCCCGGCTGGAGACCGTCCCGGCCGCCCGGTCCTACCGCTACACGGACTACTGGGGCACAGAGGTCAACGCGTTCGACCTGCACACGCCCCACACGGAGCTGAAGGTGGTGGCCGCCTCCGTCGTGGAGACCACCGAGCAGCCCGGTCCTGCCGATGCTGCGAGCTGGGCTGACGTGCGTTCTGACGACGCGTTGGACCGGTACGCCGAGTACCTCGAGTGGACCAGCTACGTGCCGAAGAACCGCGAGCTCACAAGCATCGCCCGGTCGCTCCGCAAGAGCCTGACTCCGGCAGAGACCGTGCTGGCTGTCTCCAAGTGGGTGCACGACACACTGACCTACCAGCGGGGAACCACTGGCGTGCATTCGTCGGCGGTGGACGCCTGGCAGGTCGGCGAAGGGGTTTGCCAGGACTACGCGCATCTGACGTTGTCCATGCTGCGCGCTGTCGGCGTACCGGCTCGGTATGTGTCCGGGTATCTCCACACCAAGCCGGACGCCGCAGTAGGCGAGACGGTGGTGGGAGAGAGCCATGCCTGGATCGAGGCCTGGACGGGCGCCTGGTGGGGCTTCGACCCGACCAACGACATCCCGATCGGCCACCGCCACGTCTGGGTGGCGATCGGCCGGGACTACGGCGACGTCTCCCCGCTCAAAGGCATCTACTCAGGCGCCGCCGCGACTGCCATCGAAGTCACTGTGGATATGACCCGCCTGGCCTGACGGTGCGGCGGGGTGGCTTGCGCCTGGTGTGCCGCCGGGGTGGAGTGGGCGTATGCGGGCTATGACGGTGGTGCCGGGGAAGGCTGACTCTGCCTCGGTCGGGGAGGTCGGGGAGCCGCCGGAGGCTGACGGAGCGGTGCTGGTCGAGGGGTTGCTCGCCGGGATCTGTGGCACTGACATCGAGCTCACCTCAGGTGACTTCGGCAGTGGCCGTCCTGGCGCCGACCGCATGGTGATCGGCCACGAGTCATTGGGCCAGGTACTGGAGGCTCCGCCCGGCTCTGGTTTCGACCCGGGCGACCTGGTCGCGGGGATCGTCCGGCGGCCAGACCCCGAGCCGTGCCCGGCCTGTGCGCGAGGTGAGTGGGACTTCTGCCGCAACGGCCGCTACACCGAGCGCGGCATCAAGGACGCAGACGGGTACGGCGCGGAACGCTGGCGGGTTGCCCCGTACTTCGCCGTACCGGTTCCGGCTGAACTGGGGAGGCTCGGAGTGCTGGTGGAGCCCGCGAGCATCCTCACCAAGGCATGGGACCAGGTAGACCAGGTGGGGGCCCGATCCTGGTACGGACCGGAACAGGTGCTCGTGACCGGTGCCGGCCCGATCGGTTTGCTGGCCGCGTTGATCGCACGGCAGCGCGGGTACGCCGTGCACGTGCTGGACCGAGCCACCGATGGCCCGAAGCCGCAGTTGGTCCGGGATCTCGGCGGGGTCTATCTGACTGACCTGGCCGACCTCCGGGTCACGCCCGACGTGGTGATCGAGGCGACTGGCGCCGGGCAGGTGGTGGTGGATTGCGCGAAGCTGCTGGGACCGGCGGGTGTGATGTGCCTGACGGGGATCTCCCCGGGCCCGGCGTCGATCGGCGTACAGATGGATGCGCTGACGCGGCAGTTGGTGGTGCGGAACGCGGCCCTGGTGGGATCGGTCAACGCGGCCAAGCGGCATTACGCGGATGCGGTGGAGGTGCTGCTGGCAGCTGATCCGGCGTGGCTCGAGCGGTTGATCACGCGGACGGTTCCGCTGTCGGACTGGCCTTCGGCGCTGGTCAAGGAACCCGACGACATCAAGGTGGTCGTCGACCTTCGGGCGTGACCTGCAAAGATGTGATCAGCAGCCGGGCAGCACAGGGCAGGCCCGGGGTGCCCAGCGCAGAACAGGCGCAGACAGCAGCATGCGGAAGGGAGCGTCGGACAGGTGCCGGACACGAAGGCTCGCAAACCCGAGCAGATCGAGGCGGACATCGCCGCCACCCGTGCGCGACTGGCCTCGACGGTGGACGAACTGGTCGACCGCGCGCACCCGAAGAACGTCGCCAAGCGGCAGGTCGAGCAGGCGAGGGCTCAGGTCTTCGACGAGAGCGGCCGGCTGCGCACCCAGAAGCTGGTCGCGGTCGGCGGGGCCGTGGTCGGTGTGGTCGGGATGCTGCTGATGATCCGGCGGCTGGTGGGTCGCCGGTGACCCCTCGTAAGCGGCTCACCGACGACAAACTGCCGATCCGCATGTTGCACGACCGGGTCCTGGTCTCGATCGAAGCCGAAGGCGAGCGGAAGTCCTCAGCCGGCATCCTGATCCCGGCGACCGCGCAGATGGGCCGCCGGCTCGCGTGGGCGAAGGTGGTCGCGGTCGGCGCCAACGTGCGGACGGTCGAGGTCGACGACCGGGTGCTGTTCGATCCGGAGGACCGCGCCGAGGTCGAGGTCCGCGGCGACGACTACGTCCTCCTCCGCGAACGCGACCTCCACGCGGTAGCCGCCGGCCGCCTGGAAGACGGCCAGACCGGCCTCTACCTCTAGAAGCTGTTCGCTCTAGAAGCTGTTCGGGCCGAAGCGGAAGATGGCCACGACCAGGGCCAGGATCAGCAGGACCGTGTTGATGCCGATCTGTGGGTACTCCTTACGGCGGGCGTGGGTGATGATCGCGCCGAGCATGATGATCGCGATGCCGGTGGCCGCCAGCGGGACCAGGATCGGGGCGATGTCGAAGGCGCCCGGCAGGATCAGGCCGATGGCGCCGAGCACCTCGGTCGTGCCGATCAGTTTGAGCGTGCCGGCGGAGAAGTCCTCGGTCCACTTCATGTTCGGGTTCGCGTTGAGCTTGGCCCGGGACTGGGTCAGCTTGGTCAGCCCGGCGGCCAGGAAGAACGCGGCGAGCACTCCGGCGACGATCCACAGAAAGACGTTCATGGTCTGCTCTCAGTAGTTAATTGATCCTTCAAGCGTGACGGTACGCCGCCCGACTTGAAGCGTCAACTAACGGGTAGAATGTCGGCATGGCGGACGAAGTCGAGTGGTTGAACGAGGAGCAGTTGGACAGTTGGATCACGCTGGCCGGGCTCATGTTCAAGCTGCCCGGCGCGCTCGACTACCAACTCCAACGGGACTCGGGCCTGACCCATTTCGAGTACACCGTGTTGGCCATGCTGTCCGACTCGCCAGGACGCTCCTTGCGGATGAGCAACCTGGCCGGCGCAGCGAACGGGTCCCTCTCTCGCCTGTCGCACGTGGTGAAGCGGCTCGAGCGGCGCGGCTTCGTCCAGCGCAGGCCGTCCGAGGACGACGGCCGGATCACAGTCGCCACGCTCACCGACACCGGCTTCGAGGAGCTGGCCGCCGCCGCCCCCGGGCACGTCGCGACCGTACGGAAATTCGTGATCGACGTGCTCAGCCCGGAACAGCTCCGCGAGCTCAAGGTGATCAGCGAGCTGATCCTCGAGAAGGTCGACCCGAGCAAGGCTTGCGAGAAACCGCTGTCCGCGGATCGACCCTCCGGCGGCGGGGATGGGGCCGCGCAGGAGAGAATGCAGGGGTGACCTTCGCGACCACCTCCAGCAGACTGCCCGACTTCCCCTGGGACAAGCTCGCCCCCTTCAAGCAGAAGGCGGCCGCGCATCCCGACGGCATCGTGGATCTGTCCATCGGCAGCCCGGTGGACCCTGTACCGGACCTGGTGAAGCAGGCGCTCGCGGAGGCGGCCGACGCACCGGCGTACCCGACGACTATTGGTACGGCGACCGCGCGCCAGGCCGCGACCGACTGGCTGGCACGCCGCCTCGATGTGCCCGGGGTGGATCCGCAGACTGGCGTGCTGCCGGTGATCGGCACGAAAGAGCTGATCATGTTGCTGCCGACCCTGCTCGGCATCGGCGCAGGCGACACCGTGCTCATCCCGGACCTCGCCTACCCGACCTACGAGGCCGGCGCCGCACTAGCTCGGGCAACGAGCATCCCGGTCGCGGACCCCACGCAGTACGACGGTCCGGTGCGGGTCGCCTACCTGAACTCTCCGCGCAACCCGTCCGGCCAGATCACGCCGGCGGCAGAGCTGAAGCTCGCGGTCGAGTGGGCCCGGGCCAACGACGTGCTGCTCGTCAGCGACGAGTGCTACGCGGAGTTCGGCTGGGACGAGCGGCCGGTCTCCGTGCTGCACCCGGACGTGTGCGGTGGGAGCTTCGACAACCTGCTCGCAGTGCACTCGCTGTCGAAGCGGTCCAACCTGGCCGGCTACCGCGCGGGCTTCGTCGCGGGTGACGAAGCGGTCGTCGCCGAACTGCTGGCGGTCCGCAAGCACGCCGGACTGATGGTGCCGTCGCCGATCCAGGCTGCGATGGCGGCCGCATTCGGCGACGACGTCCATGTCGAGGAGCAGCGTGCGCGCTACCTCCGCCGGCGGACCGTACTGCGGCAGGCGCTGACTGCAGCCGGCTGGGAGATTACCCTGTCGCAGGGCGGGCTCTACCTGTGGGCCGAGCACCCGTCGTACGACGCCTATGGCTCTGTCGCGGCACTCGCGGATCGCGGCATCCTGGTCGCACCGGGTGCCTTCTACGGTACGGCGGGTGAGCGGCACGTGCGGGTGGCTCTGACGGGGACCGACGAGCGGGTGGATGCAGCCGTGAAAAGGCTCGAGCACTAGACCAACCTTCTCTTCACGTGTGACGTCTTCCTTAGTAGGTGCCTCTTAGTAGGTAGCGGGGCCGATCGGCTCCAGGGGTGGAGGGGACGAACCGTGGCCAAACGAGTTCTTACGACTGTGGTGGCGGCGGCTTTGATCGCCGTCCTGATCCCGACGGCGGCCGGGGCGGCCGAAGATCCATCCACACCGTCGACCACACCCAGTACGACGCCAACTGCCAACCCGCCGACTGTCGAGCCTGTTGACCCACCGACTGTCGAGCCACCTACCGCTGAGCCGCCGGCGGCGACTGAGCCCGTCCCGTCCGCGCCGAGCAAGCCTGTGCAGACTCCTGGTCCGTCGGCGGCGGCCGCGGCGGTGACGATCTCCCTCGATCAGCCGGCCACCGCCTGGGAGGATCGCCCGCTCACCTTCACCGGCAAGCTCAGCAGTGGCGCCGCGAACACCAACGTCACGCTCTGGCAGGCGCTGCCCGGCGCTTGGGTACTCCGGGGCTCCGCCCAGACCACGGCCGGTGGTGCGTACCGGATCACCTACACCTCGACCTATGCGATGCGCACCACGTTCATCGTGGCGGTCGGACCCAAGATCGTTGGCGCGGCGGCGCTCTCGCCCACCCGGATCGCCACCGCGCTGGACCGCAAGATCATCATCAACAAGCCGGCCGCGTCCTACATCACGCTGACCGGCGTCGCCGTCACCGGCTACTTGACCCCGTCCGAGCCCGGTCGCGAGGTGGTTCTGCAGGATCTGGTCTCCGGCGGCAAGTGGCGCTGGCTGACCAGCGTGAAGGTGGATGCCAAGGGCAACTTCCGGCTGCCGTTCCCGGACAACTTCCCCTCCAACCGGGCCGTGCGGGTGGTCAGCCGGGGCGTCCCGGCGACCGCGGTCGAGGTGTCCTTGGCGGCCAGGGTGATCGTCAAGGCAGGCCTGAACGCGAAGGTCTACGCGGTCGCCGCGAGCATGGTGCCCAAGACCTACCGATCCGGCTGCCCGGTCGCGCCGTCGTCGCTGCGACTGATCACGCTGAACTACTGGGGTTTCGACGGACTCATCCACAAGGGCGAACTGATCGTCCGGGACGCGGCCGTGCAGAAGATGATCTCCGTCTGGACCGCGACCCTCAACGCGCACTTCCCGATCCGGCGGATGGTGCGGGTCGACGTCTTCGGCGGTAGCGACACCCAGTCGATGGCGGCGGACAACACGTCCGTCTTCAACTGCCGCCAGGTCACCGGCAACCCGTACGCGCTCTCGCCGCACTCCTACGGCTACGCGATCGACATCAACACCGTGGAGAACCCGTACCTCGCGGCGAACAACGTCTGGTATCCGTCGAACGGCCTGTCCTACCGCAACCGCTCCTGGTCGCGTCCCGGGATGCTGTTCACCGGCAGCACTCCCACGAAGGCTCTGGTCGGCCAGGGCTACTTCTGGGGCGCGAACTGGAGCAAGCCCGACTACCAGCACTTCCAGCCCAAGTGAGAACCACACTGGCCGCTCTAGCGGTGCTCGGACTGCTGGTGGGGTGCAGTTCCGCGTCCGGCGACAACAGCAAGGTTGCTGCGACTCCGACCTTTCCGATCACCGTTGGCGGGACAGTGCCGGTTCCAACCATCACGCCATCCACGGCGAAGCCCACCGATGCCGCGGAACCACCGGACCAACCAGAGCAGGCCACAGCGCCACCGCCCGCTGCGGCCGGTCCTGTGTCAGCGCGGAACCTCCCCGCCGCCGACAAGCTGGGCTCGGGGTCGAAGACCTACACGGATCCCGGTGGAGCCGAGGAGGGCTTCCTGGGCAACCAGACCTGGACCCGTAAGCGAGACGCTCACCAGGCGGCCTTCGAGGCTCTACCGGTTGGCTGCTCCGGCAAGCTGCCCAGCGGCTCGCTGCCGGTGCCACTGCACGCTCTGCAGGGGGCGTACCGCACTGGCGAGGACAAGGCCGCGACCACGTTGCTGCTGCGCTTCGCCGATCCCGAGCGGGCCTCGGCCTACTTCAGCGGATACAAGGCCCGCATGACTGCCTGTGGATCCACAGCCGACGCGCAACTCGCAGTACAGAGGCTGTGGGCTGACGATGCGGCCGTCGCGTCCGTACGCCGGTACGCAGAGGCAGGGGCATTCGTGGAAGTCTCGGTGCTGACTGGTTCCACTGTGGCTCTGCTGGCGGCGGAATCCGCTGACCCGGCGAAACAGGCCGACTGGGCGCGAAGCGTCGTACCGGCGCTGCAAGCCGTGATCGATCTGCCGTGAAGTTGTACTACCTTTCAGTATTTGTTGGTCGTAAACTCCAGCCATGGGTGACTTCGAGAGGTACGGGCGCCTGACGGCGGAGCTGGAGCCGCCGTTCGCGGTGGTCGACCTGGCCGCGTTCCGCCGGAACGCGGACGATCTCGTCCGCCGCGCGGGCGGGATCCCGATCCGGATCGCGTCCAAGTCGGTGCGCTGCCGCGCGCTGATCGCGGAGGCGTTGCAGCGGCCCGGGTTCCACGGTGTGATGAGCTACTCCCTGCCCGAGGCGCTCTGGCTGGCGCGCAATAGGGTCGACGACATCCTGATGGGTTATCCGACCGTGCACCGCGCGGCGCTGCGCGAGCTTGCGGCGGACGCTGAGGCCGCCTCGCGGATCACCCTCATGGTCGATGACTTCGAGCAACTGTCGTTCATCAAGGCGACGACTGGCGGGGGCGGCGAGCGGATCCGGGTCTGCCTGGATGTGGACGCCTCGCTCCGCATCTTCGGCCAGCACCTCGGCGTCCGCCGCTCACCACTGCGTACTCCGGAGCAGGTGGTCGAGCTGGCCCACAAGATCGCCGCGGACGATGCCTTCGTCCTGGTCGGGGTGATGTTCTACGAGGCGCAGATCGCGGGTCTGCCGGACACCTCCCCGGCGGTTCGCTGGGTGAAGCGGCGGTCCGCGGCCGAGCTCTCCGATCGCCGCGGCGCAGTGGTCGACGCCGTCAAGCAGGTCGCGCCACTGCGGCTGGTGAACAGCGGTGGCACCGGCAGCATCGAGGTCAGCAGTTCCGACCCGGCCGTCACCGAGGTCACCGCCGGCTCAGGCCTCTACGGCCCGACCCTCTTCGACCGGTACGACGTGTTCCAGCCGGAGCACGCGGTCGCCTATGCACTCGGTGTGGTCCGTCGGCCGACTCCGCGGATCGCAACGCTCTTCGGCGGTGGGTATGTCGCCTCCGGCCCGGCCAAGAAGTCCCGGCTCCCATCGCCTTCGTGGCCGCTGGGACTCAGTCTGCTCGGCACCGAAGGCGCGGGGGAGGTGCAGACTCCCGTGCAGGGTGAGTCCGCCCGCGGCCTGCGGATCGGCGATCGGGTGTGGATGCGCTATGCCAAAGCCGGCGAGATGCTGGAACGATTCGAGGTCCTGCACGCGATCGACGGCAACGAGCTGACCGAGCTGGTCAGCTACCGGGGTGAGGGGAAGAACTTCGGATGAACACGTGGCGGAACTGGGCCGGTACCGAGTCGGCCACCGGCGTGGAGATCCTGCGGCCGGGGTCCTTGGACGAGGTCGCGGCCGCGGTGAAGACTGCGGCCGAGCAGGGGAAGCGCCTGAAGGCGGTCGGCTCCGGCCACTCGTTCACGGGTTGCTCGGTTCCTGAGCAGGTGATGATCCGGCTCGACGGACTGGCCTCGATCACCCAGGCCGACCAGCAATCCGGGCGAGTGACCTTGGGCGCCGGCACCGGCTTGGGGAAGCTGAATGCCGGCCTTGCTTCGTTCGACCTGGCGATGGCGAACCTCGGCGACATCGACAAGCAGACCATCTCCGGCGCGATCTCGACCGGCACGCACGGAACGGGTGCGCGGCTCGGTGGACTTGCCACCCAGGTCGTCGGGCTGGAGCTGGTCACCGCGGACGGCTCGGTGCTGAGTTGCTCGGCCGAGGAGAACGCGGACGTGTTCAACGCCGCGCGGGTCTCGATCGGCGCGCTCGGGGTGATCACCTCGCTGACTCTGCAGTGTGTGCCCGCGTTCCTGCTCCGGGCGCAGGAGATGCCGCTGCCGCTGCCGGAGGTGCTCGGGAGTTTCGATTTGCTTGCCGATGGCAACGATCATTTCGAGTTCTACTGGTTCCCGCACACCGACGTCGCGCTGACCAAGCGGAACAACCGGGTCGCGGCCGGCGTCGGCCCGTCCCCTGTCGGCCGGCTCCGCGGCTGGGTGGACGACGAACTGCTGTCCAACAAGGTTTTCGAGCTCACCAACCGGGTGGCGGTCCGACGGCCCGGGCTGGTGCCGCGGATCAACCAGTTCGCCTCCCGGGCCCTGTCGGCTCGCGAGTACGTCGACTCGTCGTACAAGGTGTTCTGCTCCGAACGGAACGTGATCTTCCGCGAGTCGGAGTACGCCGTACCTCGCGAGCAGGTGGTCGACGTGATCCAGGAACTGCGCGGGTGGATCGACCGGTCGGGCGAGCGGATCCCGTTCCCGATCGAGGTGCGGGTGGCGGCCGCGGACGACATCTGGCTGTCGACGGCGTACGGGCGGGACACGGCGTACATCGCGATCCACCAATACCACCGGCTCGCGCACGACAAATACTTCGACGCCTTCGAGCAGATCGTGGCGGCGTTCGGGGGTCGGCCGCACTGGGGCAAGCTGCACACGCTGGGCGCGGACCAGTTGCGCGAGCGGTATCCCCGGTTCGACGACTTCCTCGCAGTACGGGACCGCCTCGATCCGGGGCGGGCGTTCACGAACTCGTATACCCGGCAGGTTTTCGGTGCCTGAGTTCATTCGGGCCGTGCGTTTTGGGCAGAGATGTTCGCGGAATCACGGGGATGAGCATTAGCCTGCGGGCATGACTGAACCCGCGCCGCTCGAACCGTTGCCCGAGGACTGGCAGAAGGCCCTGGCCGTCGTCGCACACCCTGACGACCTGGAGTTCGGCGCGGCCGCGGCGATCGCCCGCTGGACCGCGCAGGGCAAGGAGATCGTCTACTGCCTGCTCACCTCCGGCGAGGCCGGTATCGACGGCGTCGCGCCGGCCGAGTGCGGCCCGCTGCGCGAGGCCGAGCAGATCGAGTCCGCCCGGATCGTCGGCGTCTCCGTCGTCGAGTTCCTCGGCCAGCCCGACGGCACCATCGAGTACGGCGTACCGCTGCGCCGCCTGATCACCGAGGCGATCCGGCGGCACCAACCCGAGATCGTGATCACCAACAACTTCCGCGACACCTGGGACGGCGACGTCCTGCTGAACCAGGCGGACCACATCAACACCGGCAAAGCCACCCTCGACGCGGTCCGCGACGCGGCCAACCGCTGGATCTTCCCGGACGCCGGACCCCAATGGAAGGGCGTCCGCCAGGTCTGGGCCGGCGGCTCACCCCAGAGTCGCCACGCTGTCGACACCACCGACACCTTCGACCTGGGCGTCCAGTCCCTGGAAGCACACCGCGCCTACATCGACGGCCTCAACTGGCCCCACTTCGACCCCACCGAGTTCCTCGAAGGCATCTCCCGCCCCACCGGCACCCGCCTCAACACCTAATACGCCGCCCCCTTCGAGGCGTTCACCCCCTAACCCACACCCGCGCTCCCGCGCCGCGCTCCCGCGCCGCGCTCCCGCGCTGCCGCGCTCCCGCGCCGCGCTCCCGCGCTCCCGCGCTCCGACACCGCGCTCCCGCGCTGCGCTCGGGCACTCTCCCGCGCTGCGGGCTCGCCGCCCGTTCCCGCGTTCCGCTTGCACCCCCGCTGCAGTCCTGCTCGTCCGTAAGCGGGTGGAGCTGTGGTCGGCACGCAACGAGCCCGACCACCCGCGGCTGGGGCAGTACATCTGACCACGTGGTCGCGCCGGTGCATTGGTGATGTGGTTGCGCGGTCTCCGCTGCGTGATGGTGCTAGCCGAGGTGGTGGGTGTCAAGGGCGCTTCGCGGCCCTTCGGGCTCGAAACAAGTTTCGACCCTTGACACCCACCACCTCGGCCAGGGAAGGACGCAGCTACGCGGA
>NZ_DASRXP010000683.1:0-11059 GCF_035687465.1 Kribbella sp. | reverse complement strand
TCCAGCTGGCTCCGAGGACGGGCAGCCCGATCAGTGCCGCCACCAGCAAGGTCCGGCCCAGCGAGCGCCGCGTGGTCCGGCGGGCGATCCGCAGTGGGGGTCCCCAGCTGCCCATCAGCGGGTTTCCTGCAGCAGCACATCGGCCTCCGGGAGCGGACCGGACTGGCCTACCAGCACACCATCGCGCAGGTAGACGACTCGGTCGGCCCAGGCGGCGTGCCGGGCGTCGTGGGTGACCAGGACTCCACCGATCCCGTGCTGGTCGCAGCGGTCCCGCAGGAGCTGGAGGACTGCTTCCCCGGTGTCGGAGTCGAGCGCGCCGGTGGGCTCGTCGGCGAGGAGCAGGCGGCGTTCGCCCACGATCGCCCGGGCGATCGCCACTCGCTGACGCTGACCACCTGACATCTCATCCGGAAACCGGCCGGCCAACTCGGGGATGGCCACCTCCACCAGTGCGGCCTCGGCGTACTTGCGGGCGCTGCGAGCGCGCAGGCCGTCGAGTTCGAGCGGGAGCGAAACGTTCTCGGCAGCGGTCAATGCGGGGATCAGGTTGAAGTCCTGGAAGACGTAGCCGATCCGGCGGCGTCGCAGCGCGGCCACGGCATTGCGGCTGAGGGTGGTGAGGTCGTTGCCGTCGACCAGCACCTCGCCGCTGGTCGGCCGGTCGAGGCCGCCCGCACAGGTCAGCAGGGTGGACTTGCCGGAGCCCGATGGACCCATCACTGCGACCAGTTCGCCGGCCGCGACGGCCAGGTCGACGCCGCGAAGTGCGTGCACGGCCTGCTCGCCACTGCCATGCACCCGGGTCAGTTTGCGGATGTCCAGAATCATCTTTGTGCCCCCGCTTCGGTTTGGTTCGGCGCTTGTCCCTGCCCCGCGTCGCTCTGCTTGCCGCCCTGCTGCAAGCTGTCGTGCTGTTTGCTCTGGGCTGCGCGGTGCCGGGAGAGCATCGCCTCGCAGTGGTCCAGCCAGCGGATCTCCGCCTCGGCGGCGAAGATCATCGACTCGATCACCAGCAACCAGGAGATGTCGCCGTCCCTGCTGTTGCGCTTGAGCCGGGTCAGCTCCTGCAATGCCTGCATGGTCGAGACCCGCTGCCGCTGCACCACCGACGTCACATTCACTCCCGGTACTGCGAGCGCGAGGGCGAGCTTGATCGCCAGTTCGTCCCGCGGTCGCGACTCCCGGGTCACCGGGGTCTCGAACCAGCTGGTCAGCTCGGTCCGGCCGGCGTCGGTGATCTCGTACATCGATCGCCCGTCGCCGTTGCCCTCACCGCTGGCGGACCGCACCAGGCCGTCGCGCTCCAGCCGGGTCAGGGTCGTGTAGACCTGCCCGATGTTCAGTGGCCAGGTGGCGCCGGTAGCTGCCTCGAACTCCCCGCGCAGCTGGTACCCGTACTTGGCGTCCACGCGGAGCAGCGCCAGCAAACCGTGCTTGATCGACATAGATACTGAGTATGCATACCCAGTATGTGCCGGTCAACAGCAGGGATCACGGAGTACCCGCCACGAGCCGGCGGACCAGGCGGGCGGTGATGGCGTCGACGTCGTACCGGCGGCCGATGCCGGGCGTGAGTTGGTCGAGCACCAGCCCGTCGATGGCGAAATGCAGGAGGCGGACCTCTTCCGCGCCGCCGGGCAGGCCGGCCTGGACGTGGAAGGAGACGTCCGCGTCGAAGCCCTGCTGGAGCGTGCGGGACAGGATTTCGTGGAGTCCTGGCCGGCGGGCAGCCTCGAGTCGCAGTTCCAGCAGGGCGAGGGAGAGCTCCGGGCGGCCGAGTAGTCGTTCGACGATGTAGCGGACGTAGTCGACGAGAAGGTCGACCGTCGGCTGCCGCTGGGCGAGGGGTTCCAGTACGGCCTCGTCGGGAGCCAAGCGCTCGAAGATCCGCTCGCCGAGTGCGCCGAGGAGGGCATCGCGAGTGCGGAAGTAGTTCGATGCGGTGCCGGCGGGCAGACCTGCCGCGGCGTCGACCGCTCGATGGGTGAGGCCGCGCGCGCCGGAATCAGCCAACACTGCGAGGCCGGCGTCGGCGAGTTGGATGCGGCGTTCGGGGTTCCTCGGCATGTTGACAAGGCTAGCAGGTATCCACTACACATGTCGTTGTTAACAACAACAGCTGTAGTAGTCAGGAGAGCCTATGCACCCCGCCGCCTTCGGTGCGACCGTCGTGACCTCGCGTCCCGCGGAAGTCGCCGCTTTCTATGAACAGCACTTCGATTTGCAGATCACCGTCGACCTGGGCTGGTTCATCTGCCTGCGCCGGGGTTCGGCGGACTGGGAGCTCGCCATCTGTTTGCGTGGGCACGAGTCCGTGCCGGCTGCGGTGTCGGCGACTGGCGACAGTACGAACAGCTTCGGCTTCATCGTCGAGGATGCAGACAAGGTCGCCCATGCGCTGACCGAGGCGGGCATCGGACTCGAGACGGAGGTGGTGACGGAACCGTGGGGGCAGCGTCACTTCTACGCCCGGGACCCGGAAGGCACCTGGATCGACGTCATCCAGCTGGTCGCTCCCGACCCGGCGTGGATCGCAGCCAACACTCCGTCGTGATCGGCCGTGGCTGCCTCTGGCTATCGGGCTTCCGGGAGGCTGTCAGCGGGACGCGACGACGAGCATCTGGCCGGCCAGCGGCTTGATCGGGGAGCGCAGGTACCACGGGACCAGGAAGGTCAGACTGCCTGTCTTGGACTTGAGCGTCAGCGGCAGGAACCTCGCCCGTACCTCGTCGATCCTCCAGCCCTCAGCGACCAGGTAGTCCTGCAGGGACTCGTCGGTGAAGATCGAGACGTGGGTGAAGTCGTCGAAGTACCGGCCGGGGTTGAGCCGGAAGTTGGGCTGCATCAGGATCAGCCGGCCGTCGGCGCGCAGGACCCGCTTCGCCTCCGCGAGCAGTCGGTTGGACGCCTCCCGCTCCAGGTGCTCCAGCAGGTTGGAGGCGAACACGATGTCGAAGCTTCCGGGCTCGAACCTGCCCAGGTCGGTGCAGTCGCCGATCACTGGTTCGACGTGCTCGGCGGCCGCGCGGCCGAGCCTGCTGTCCAGGTCCATCGCGACGACCCGCTTGGCCACCACGTTGTTGGAGAAGTCGCACCAGCCCGCGCCGAGTTCGAGGACCTCGGCGTTCGCGGGGATCCACCTCTGCAGGTAGGTGCAGACGTGCCGCCAGATCTTGGCACGGTTCGGGTGGTTCGCCAGCCGCGTCTCGAAGTATGCCGACCCGTAGCTGCCGTGCGGCTCGCCGTTCTCCGGCGTCTTCGAGCGGATCCCCCGATCGGCCGACTCGTCACGCCTGTTCTGGTCGGTCACGACCGCCCCCTGCTGGGGGTATTGGCTACCTCGCCGGCCCCCTTTCCAGCCCCCAGCCGGTAGCGGCGACGAGCCGCTACCGCGAGTCCAGATCTGGCTCTGACGCTACGCCCGGGCATCCAGCGCGTCGAGACTCTGAACGCGCCAGCCGACACCCCCACCCGGCCGGGTGGGGGTGTGCCAGCGGGGATGAGAGACAGCCCCCGGGAGTCTGGGGCTGCTCAGCTAGCAGGTCAGGTGGTAAGGAGGACTTTGCCGATCTGGGTGGACTGTTCGAGGGTCTCGTGAGCCTTGGCGACTGCTTCCAGCGGGAAGGTGCGGTAGACGATCGGGCGGACCTTCTTCGCGGCGAACAGCGGCCAGACGTGCCCGACCACCTCGGCGAGGATCCGGCCCTTGTCCTCCACCGACCGGGCCCGCAGGCCGGCACCGGTGATCGAACCGCGACGGCTCATCAACCGGCCGAGGTCGACCTCACCCTTGGTGCCGCCCTGCATGCCGATGACGACCAGCCGGCCGTCGAAGGCGAGCGACTTCACGTTGTCCTGCAGGTACTTCGCGCCCATGATGTCGAGGATCACGTCGGCGCCGGCCTGATTGGTCGCCTCCTTGACCACGGAGGCCCACTCGGCTTCCTTGTAGTTGATCGCGACATCGGCGCCGAGCCGGGTGCAGAAGTCCATCTTGTCCGTACTGCCGACTGTGCAGAGCGCTCGCGCACCGTGCGCGACGGCGAGCTGGATCGCCATCGTGCCGATGCCGGAGGCGCCGCCGTGGACGAGGATGGTCTCGCCGTCCTTCAGGTGTGCGCCCATGAAGATGTTCGACCAGACGGTCGCGACCGCCTCGGGAAGAGCCGCCGCGCTGATCAGGTCGACGCCCTCCGGTACCGGCATCACCTGTGGGGCTGGGACAAGCACCTTTTCGGCGTACCCACCACCGGCGAGCAGCGCGCAGCACTCGTCGCCGACGGACCAGCCCTCGACCTCAGCGCCGACAGCGGAGATCGTGCCGGAAACCTCGAGGCCGATGACGCCGGGCGCACCTGGCGGCGGCGGATAGAACCCCTGCCGTTGCAGCAGATCGGCCCGGTTCACCCCGGCCGCGACCACGTCGATGACAACCTCATCGGGCCCCGGCGTCGGATCCTCGAGCTCCCCGATCCGCAGGACGTCGACGCCACCCGCACCCTCACAAACGACAGCTCGCATACCCGCCACGCTACTGCCTCCCCACCGCCCCCACCTCAGCGGACGATGGTTGCCATGTCGTTGGCGATGCTGTCGAGCGGGTCGAAGGTGCCGGTCTGCTTGAACCAGTCCCACAGCTCGAGTGAGTGGTACAGCCGGTAGAGGGTGGTCCGCACGCGCCAACCGACAGGGAGCTCGCCGTAGCCCTCGACCAGGCCGGCGAGCTTGTCCGCGTTTCCCCAGATCGAGTAGCACTCGGTCTTCGCCAGATCCATCAGCGGATCAGCGGCGATCGCGTTCTCCACATCGATGAACCCGTGCACCTGCCAACTCTCAGGATCCACCAGCACATTGCCCTCATGGAAATCGTTGTGACAAAGGACGGGCTTCTCATTCTCGAGGAACAACCCCGCGTGCGACTCGACGTACCGGCTGATCTCCGCCCGCAGTACCGGATCGCCGCCGAGCTGGTCGAACTCCGCGAGCTTCTTGGTGAACTGGCGCCGCATGTACTCGTCGTTCGTCGGCAGCGGATCGAGCACCTGATCAGTGAGATACCCGTACGCCGGCTGCGGTATCCGGTGGATCCTCGCGAGCAAACCCCCGAGTTGCTCGTAGATGGAACGCCAGTCAGGCGGTTCGGTCTCGGACAGCGGAACACCGTCGAGCTTCGTCAGGACGGTGAACGCGTTGGTCTCGCTCGCTGGCTCCGCGTGGATGACCCGCGGGATCGAACCGTCGAGCTCGGTCGCCATCAGTCGGTACACATGGACTTCCTTGGCCTGCTTCCAGGCCCACTCCGGTTCGTACACCTTGACGATCACCGGCTCCGCGGCGTCCCGGCGTACCTCGAAGACGCTACTCAGCTGACCACCCGACCGCGGCACGATCTCTGTGATCGCACTACCCGGACAGGCCATCTCGACCATCGCACCCACTCGTTCGATCACCCGGCTCACCGTAGGGCCGCCCGATCCAGCGCGCGACCGGTTTAATCTGGCCGGATGCGGCACCATGGTGTTGTGAAGATCGCCGTGGTCCAGACCGCCAGCACCCACGACAAGGCCGCGAACCGTGACGCCGTGACGCGCCTGGTCGCCGAGGCCGCGCGGGACCAGCCTGACCTCGTCGTGCTGCCCGAAGCGATGATGGCCGACTTCGCCAGCGAGGGTGGTTCGGTCGGTGACCTGGCCGAACCCCTGGACGGCGAGTTCGTCAGCACTCTGCGCAAGAGCGCGCTCGAGCACGGTACGGCGATCGTCGCGGGCATGTTCGAGCGGAGCTGCGACGAGGCCCGCCCGTACAACACGCTGCTCGCGGTCGGCGCCGACGGCGAACTGCTCGGCGCCTACCGCAAGATCCACCTGTACGACGCGTTCGGCTACCGGGAGTCCGACCAGTTGACGGCAGGCGATGTCGCTCCGGTCGTGGTGAAGGTCGCCGGGCAGAAGTTCGGGTTGATGACGTGTTACGACCTGCGATTCCCCGAGCTGTCGCGGGCGCTGGTGGATGCCGGGGCCGGCGTACTCGTAGTACCGGCTGCTTGGGTTCGTGGCCCTCTCAAGGAGCACCACTGGACGACGCTGCTCACCGCCCGCGCGATCGAGAACACCTGCTATGTCGCGGCTGCCGCCCAGAACGGCAAGAAGTACTGCGGCCTCAGCCAGGTCATCGATCCCCAGGGCATCCCGGTGGTCTCTGTCGGGGAGGCGGACGGGCTCGCGACCGCCGACATCTCCGCGGACCGCCTCGCCGACGTCCGCAAACGCAACCCCTCCCTGCAGAACCGCCGCTATACCGTCACTCCCCGGTAGCCGCCCGTTGTGGACAAAGGGCAGTCGGAATTGGCCGCGGCGGGTTAGCCTCCTGGGGTGACGGAGTGGGTGGACGGGTTCGACCTTGAACACCACGGCGATCTGGAGGTCGGTGACGGGCTGGTCGATCTGGCGGTCAACGTTCGTGCTGGTACGCCGCCGGCCTGGCTGGTCGAGGAGATCGCCGGCAGCCTGACGGACCTGGCGTCGTACCCGCGTCAGGAGCCCGCGCTGGCCGCGGTCGCCGCGCGGCACGGCTGCAGCCCGGGGCAGGTGCTGTTGACGGCTGGCGCGGCGGAGGCGTTCGTACTGATCGCCCGCGCGTTCAGACCGAGGCATCCCGTTGTCGTTCATCCACAATTCACCGAGCCGGAGTCGGCGCTGCGTTCAGCCGGGCATCTGGTCGACCGCGTGATCCTGACGCCGGAGGACGGCTTCGTACTACGGCCGCGCGTCGTACCGGATGACGCCGACCTGGTGGTGATCGGCAACCCGACCAACCCCACGTCCGTCCTGCAGCGGGCCGACGACCTCCGTGAACTCGCGCGGCCCGGCCGGATCCTGGTCGTCGACGAAGCCTTCATGGACGCCGTACCGGGTGAGCCGGAATCGCTGGTCGGAGCCTCGATCCCCGGGCTCGTCGTGATCCGCAGCCTGACGAAGACGTGGGGCCTCGCCGGGCTGAGAGTCGGGTACGTCGTGGCCGCGCCCGGGCTGATCGAACAACTGGCCGCGGTCCAACCCCACTGGCCGGTGTCCACTCCTGCCCTCGCAGCAGCAATTGCCTGCAGCAACGAGCAAGCCGTGGAGGATTCAGCCCGAGCAGCGCAAGAAATCGATCACCAACGAGCCCACCTTCTGAACGGGCTCCTCGGCACGGATGGAGCCGACGACGGGGGGCGGGTTTCGTCGTACGGGGTGGCGCGGGGGCCTTTTGTGTTGGTTCGGGTGGAGGGGGCGGCGGCGGTTCGGGAGGCCTTGCGGGAGCGGGGGTTCGCTGTTCGGCGGGGTGACACGTTCCCTGGTCTCGGGCCTGACTGGCTGCGGATCGCGGTGCGCCCGGAGGCGATCACCGACGGCTTTCTGAAGGTCTGGCGGGACGTGCTCGGGTGATTTAGTGTCCCGTTCACGAGACGTTGGTGATCGCTGTCCAACCGAGTGCCCGCTGTAACCCGGGCGCAGGTTTAAGACCGATCTACTTTGCGCACAAGGGAAGCACCGAAGCACTCTTCGAAGGGAGCAGCATCATGGGTTTGGACGACGACGACATGACGACCTCGTCCGGTGACGGCGAGGGCCTGGCCGACGGTGGCGCGACACCTGGTGCGCACGACGGAGGTGCCGATGGCGGAGCCGATGGTGGCGCGGGCGAGGGCCCCGCGGACGGCGGCACGTCGGACGGTGGCGCTGATGGCGGTGCTGACGGCGGTGCCGGTTCGGAGGGTCCCGCGGATGGTGGCGCTTCGCCGGGTGTAAGTGACGGCGGTGCTGATGGTGGCGCGGGCGAGGGTCCGGCCGACGGCGGGGCAACACCCGGTGCGACCGATGGTGGTGCCGATGGTGGCGCGGAGGGCCCCGCGGACGGCGGCACGTCGGACGGTGGCGCTGACGGCGGTGCTGACGGCGGCGCTGGTTCCGAAGGTCCTGCCGATGGTGGTGCTTCGCCTGGTGTGAGTGACGGCGGTGCTGATGGTGGAGCCGACAGCGGTGCTGGTTCGGAAGGGCCCGCTGATGGCGGCGCCGACCCGGGCGCGACCGATGGTGGAGCGGACGGCGGCGCCGGCGGGAACTCCGGGAGTTGGTGAGTCCAGTGCCGGAGGCCGGGCCGCACCCGGAAGGGCGCCCGGCACTCCGGCGCTGTGTAGCGGGTGAACCGGAAGAGTTCGCGAGCAACTACTGGGGCTCACGAGCCCTGCTGTCTGCCGCCGCCGACCTACCCGGACCGTTCACGGATCTGTTCAGCCTCGAGGCCGCGGACGAACTACTGTCCCGCCGAGGCCTCCGGACGCCCTTCCTGCGTATCGCCAAGAACGGCGCTGTCGTCGGCGACGGACAGTTCACCGGGCCTGCCGGGGTGGGCGCCGAGATCGGCGACCAGGTGCGTGATGACAAGGTCGCCGCGCTGTTCGCCAGCGGTAACACGGTGGTACTGCAAGCGCTGCACCGTACTTGGCCGCCGCTGGTCGACTTCGCTACGCAATTGTCAGCAGATGCTGGTCACCCGGTGCAGATCAATGCGTACATCACGCCTGCGGAGTCACAGGGTTTCTCCGCGCACTACGACGTACACGACGTCTTCGTCCTGCAGGTAGCAGGCGAGAAGCACTGGACTGTGCATGAACCGGTCCATGTCGACCCACTGCGCAGCCAGCCGTGGACCGACCACGCGCCGGCCGTTGCCGCGGCCGCCCGTGACAGAGCACCGGTGGTGGATGCCGTACTGCGTCCTGGTGATGCGCTGTATGTACCGCGCGGCTTCCTGCATTCCGCGAAGACGCTTGGCGGGGTCAGTGCGCACCTGACGGTCGGGCTGCACACGATGACGCGGTACCTGCTCGTGCAGGAGTTGGCGGCCCTCGCAGCTGGTCAGGCGGAACTGCGGACTGCTCTCCCGCTCGGACTCGATCCTGGTGATCCGACGCAGCTAGCCGCAGAGCTGGAGAAGGTTGCTGCGTTGTTTGCCGAGGTTGTTCAAACTGCTTCGGCTGAAGACCTTGCAGCCCGCCTGCGTCGGCGTACGTGGTCCGGCAACCGACCGGCTCCACTACCCCCGCTCGCCCATGCCGCCGCGATCGCCGGCCTCGCAGTCGGTACTGCGGTACGTCTCCGCGCGGGTCTCCGCTATCGCCTGGTGCCCGGTGATCCAGTGTTGTTGCAACTACCGGATCGAACAGTCTCCTTGCCAAAGGCAACTGCTGATGCAGTGACGCGACTGTGTGAGGGCGGCGAGGTCAAAGTCGGCGAGCTTCCCGGCCTGGACGACGCCGACCAACTCGTCCTGGTCCGCCGTCTGATGACCGAAGCGGTGCTGGTCGCGAGCACCCCGTGACTCGCTATTGGTTGGCTGCAGCGCATCTGCCTGGTCGGGTGGGGCTGGACCGCCGAGCAGCGACGGCGCGGGGGCTGAGCTGACGGGAAACCAGGGGGCGGACACTGGTGTGGTGGCGGGATACAGGCCTGAGACAGGATGCGCGGCTTCGGCGGAGCGGCGAGGAGATCTTCTGCTGGCATCGGCGCCGCCGGCCGAGCGCTGGCTGCTGATCGAATGCCGTGACCCCTGGCCCCGCACCGCCCTGACCGCCCTCCGCCGGCAACCGCCGACGGCCAAGAGCGCCGACCGGCCGCCAATCCCAGGGGACCGTCAGTCGGCGAATGAGGTCCCGGGAGATCCGGGCAGTCTGGCTGCGGAGGTGTCGCGGCTCTGTGTCGCCGGGCGCTACCGTCCGGTGCTGATCCGACGCCACGGGCGCATCGACAAGACGGCGCCACGTCAGTGGGCCCTGGTCGACAGCCGCCCCGGCTTCGAATCGGTCCGTTGGGGCGAGCTGCCCACCGACGAGCACCTCCTCGACGTCCTTGCCGGCAAAGACCAAGGGACGCCGAGCACCGAACCGATCTACCTCGTCTGCACCCACGGGCGTCACGACGCCTGCTGTGCCGTCCGCGGTCGCCCAGCCGCCGCTGCGCTGTCCGCTGCATTCCCCGACCGCACTTGGGAATGCAGTCACGTCGGCGGAGACCGCTTCGCCGCGAACCTCGTCTTCCTGCCGCACAGCCTCTTCTACGGACACGTCCCTGCAGACGAGGCGGTCGAACTCGCCCACGCCTACGACAAAGGCTTGCTCGTCCCAGAATTCCTCCGCGGATCAGGCGCCTTGAACCCACCCGTCCAAGCGGCTCAACACTTCGCCCGTGCGGCCACTGTGTCCCTGGAGGGCGACAACGCTGCAACCGCACTCGCCGTCGACGCCCTCAGGCCGATCTCTGTCCGCGAACTGGCCCCCAACAGGTGGCAGGTCGCGCTCGATCACCACGGTCGCCAGATCACCGTCGAGGTCGCTGCCCAGATGATCACCGTCGACGGAGCAATGACCTGCGCCGCCGTCCCACCCGGCCGCGCCCGCCAGTTCACCCTCGTCAACTCGGTGGACCTCGCAGAGCCAGGCACCACAAGTCCGAGCGGGTCAGTTGTCGGGGAGTAGGCGGTCGTCCCGGTGGGCGCCGTAGTACTCGGACTGGCGCGCCATGATTTCGCGCATGGAGGTACCGCGAGGGACGCCGTACACCGTGCCGGGGAAGTCGAGATCGCGCTGGAGCTCCCAGAGTTCTTCGTGCCGATCGGGCGAGAAGAACTCGGCCGGATCACCGACGGCGATCCAGCCGATCGGCAGGACGGCGCCGGGTTCCAGTCGGGAGTTGACTTGGAGCACGCTGTTGATCCGTAGCTCGGCACCCGCGCCGGCGACCGAACCGGGGAACAACGCGGCGCCCGTGGCGATGAACACTTCATCCTCGATCGTGGCGCCGTTCACGTGGGCCTGCGGACCGATCAGGACCGCAGTACCGATCAGTGCGGGATGGTCCGCCCGGCCGCGTACCAGGGCGTTCTCCATCACCACACTGTTCTCTCCGAGGCGGACCTCGCCGTTCTCCGCGGTCAGCACTGCGCCGTGCAGCACCCTGCTGCCTTCCCCCAGCACGACGGCTCCACAGAGCACGGCTGACGGCGCCACATACGCGGA
>NZ_DASRXP010000682.1:0-4689 GCF_035687465.1 Kribbella sp. | reverse complement strand
GTGTACGACGCTCTTCGCAAGAGCCATGGGGAGGATGTCACCCCCTTGCTGGTCGAGCGGTACCACCGCCGCGGTCCCAGATCCCTTGCTGCGTTGAAGGACAGGCTTCCGTGGCCCCAGAAGCCGGTGGTGGCGATCGTCAGGATCAGCGGCGGCATCAGCGTCGGCCGCAACTCCGGCGGTGGCCCTCTAGGCGGTCCCGGCTCGGGCTCCGACACCATCGGCGCCGCCCTGCGGGCAGTAGCCGAAGACGACAAGGTCAAAGCCGTCGTACTACGCGTCGACAGCCCGGGTGGTTCCTACGTAGCCTCCGACGCTATCCGCCACGAGGTGCTCCGCCTACGCGCCACCGGACGACCAGTGATCGCCTCTATGGGCACTGTGGCGGCTTCAGGCGGCTACTTCGTGGCTATGCCGGCCGATGTCATCGTGGCTCAACCAGGGACCATCACCGGGTCGATCGGCGTCTTTACCGGAAAGGGCGTCATCCGGGACGCGCTCGGCCGCATCGGCATCTCGCAGGAGGCCGTCTCGCAAGGCCAGAACGCGCGGATGTTCTCTGCTTCGGAGGAGTTCTCCGAGGACCAGTGGGCACGGCTGGAGGAGATACTGGATCGCATCTACTCAGACTTCGTCGCCAAGGCCGCATCGGACCGCGGACTCCCCGAGGCCGAGCTGGAATCCCTTGCGCGCGGCCGAGTCTGGACCGGCGCCGATGCCCACAGCCACAACCTGGTCGACGAACTAGGCGGCTTCGAACACGCCATCCGAGTAGCCTGCCGCCGGGCCGGCCTCGACCGCGACGAGATAGCCCTGACCGCAGCCCCCCACCGCTCCTTCATCGACCGCCTGCGGCCACCAGAATCCACCGACGACCTAGCGGTGACCGCCAAGCCCTGGCTCGCTGACGGCCTCACCGCTGCCGCCTACAACGCCCTCGGCCTCCCACCGGCCGGCGTGCTCACGATGCCGCTGTCCTGGCGCCTACTCTGAGCGGATGGACCAGGAAGTCTTCGTCGGGCGCGAGCGGGAGCTTGCCGACCTCGAGCGAAGGCTTGTCAGGGCCCGGAACGGGAGTGGGTCGTTCGTCCTGGTGGACGGCGAGGCCGGAATCGGGAAGACGGCGTTCGCGGACCAGGTGCTCCGGCGTGCTCGCGAAGTTGGTGCGGCCACGGCCTGGGGCAGTTGCTGGGAAGGCGAGGGTGCTCCGCCGTACTGGCCCTGGCTCCAGGTGCTTCGAGCTCTCGGACTAAGTAGCGAGGAACTGTCCGGGCCGACGACGGCTGAGGACGAGGGGAGTCGGTTCAGGCTCTTCGGTGAGATCATCCAACTGCTGCGGGAGTCCGCGGGTGCGAACGGTCTCCTGGTGGTGCTGGACGATCTGCATGCGGCCGACGTGCCCTCGTTGCGTCTCACTCAGGTCCTTGCTTCTGAGCTTGGCGACAGCAGCATCCTGGTGCTCGGGCTCCGGCGGCGCGGCACGCCTGAATTGCCGGCCGAACTGTCCGCCATCGTTCGTGAACGGACCACTGCTCAGCTCACCCTGACGGGGCTGCCGACTGAACAGCTCAGCGGGTTGGTCGCTCGCAGTTCGTCGCTGGTTCCGGATGCTGCGCTGCTGAGCGCGGTCGAGGCGCGGTCGGAGGGGAACCCGTTCTTCGCGCTGGAGTTGCTGCGCCTGGCGGGCGATCCCGCGGCCGGTGAACGCTCGCTTCCGTCGACGGTCCGCGCCGTGATCGGTCGTCGTCTGGAAGGAGTTTCCTCGCAGACCCGGCGGATCCTCCAGACCGCCTCGGTGCTGGGACGCGAGTTCACCGTCGGCGTGGTGGCGGAGATCGCGGGGGAGTCGGCGGACGTAGTACTGGATCTGATCGAGGAGGCCCTGGCCCGTGAGCTCGTGACAGCTGGGGACGGGCACTCGTTGCGCTTCGCGCATGCCTTGATCCAGGAGGTGGCGTACGCCGAGTTGTCGAGCCGGGAGCGTCAGCGACTGCATCGGAGCGCGGCAGCGGCCTTGCAATCACGCCTCGACGGGACGAGCGCGAAGGGACTGGGTCCTGAGGAGTCCCTGGACGCGATCGCTCACCATCTGCGGCAGGCCGCGCCGCTGGGCGTTTCGGCTGAAGCGCTGGAGGCGACGCTTCAAGCCGCGCAGCGGGCTCAGAGTCAGCTCGCGTATGAGTCCGCGGTGGTCCTGTTCAGGCAAGCCCTGGACCTCCTTCCATCGGTGCCGCAGGCGCCAGTCGCGAACCAGGAGTTGCTTCTCGACCTGGCGCGCTGCCACTTCCGCTCCGGTGCAGTAGGGCAGGCCTGGCGGGTGTGCAAGCAGGCCGCCGACATCGGACGCGCGGCAGGTGACGCAGTACTGATGGCCGATGCCGCCACGATCGTCCGTGGACTGAGGAACGATCCGGTCTGCGATGAGATTCACGCGTTGTGCCGAGAGACACTCGGCCGGCTGGGCTCTGCCGACCCGGTCCGGCGTGCGCGGGTGCTGGCGCAGTTCGCTCTCACCGCAAGTCCTTGGGCGGAGGCGGAGTCGGAGCCTGGCCTGCGTGCGTTGCAAGCGGCCGAGGCAACCGGTGATCCGGATGCACTGTTCCTCGCTCTGCAGGCTCGCCAACTCGATCTCAGCAACCCACGCCATCTGCTGGAGCGGCTGGACAACGGTGATCGCGCGGTTCGGCTCGGCCGCGAGACCGGGCGCGACGAGCTGCTCGGGTGGGGCCACGCGGCGCGGCTGGACGCCTTCTGGGAACTCGGCCGCCGCCTGCAGATCTCCGGCGAGATGGTTGCGCTCAGCAACGTCATCACCCAGCTGAAGGAACCGCTGGGAATCTGGCGACTGAAGATGAGCGAGGCCACCCTGGCGGCGTACGAGGGCCGCTTCGACGAAGCGCTCCTGCTGGCGGACGAGGCGCTGCTGATCGGACATCGCGGGGGCTACGAGGGCGCTGACCATTACCACCTGGTGTTCTGCTCCGACCTTGCCCGTCAGACCGGACGAGGCCTGGAGGAGGCGGCCGCCGGGGTCCGTGGGTGGGTGGAGAAGGGGCCGTATCTGGCTCGCAGTTGGCTGGCTATTCAGCTGCTCGCGCTGTCTCGGCTCGATGAGGTGACCGAGATCTGGGCAGCGATGCAGGCTCATCTGGATTCGTTTCCGCCGCACGTCGCTGAGTGGGTCATCTTTCATGCAGGCAACGTCGATCTCTGTGTCGGACTGCAGGACATCGCGGCCGCCCCAGCGATCTACGCTCGCTTGCTGCCGTTCGCCGATCGTCAGGTCATCTCGGGTGCGCAGACGCCGTGCGGTGGGCCGGTTGCTCTCCGGCTCGGACGGCTGGCGCTGCTCCTCGACGACTGGCCGGCCGCGGAGCACCATTTGGCTGGAGCTCTCGAGAGCAGCGTCGCGATGGGCTCCCCGCCGTACGAGGCGGCGACCCGTCTGGAGATCGCGCGGCTGGCTCTTGGCCGCCGCGAACGAGGTGATCCGCGGATCGCGGACGCCCAGCTGAGTGCGGCCGCCGAAATCGCCCGGCGGCTGGGCATGGCGCCACTGGCAGCCGAGGCGGGGGAACTGTTGGCTCAGGTCCGCGGCGACAGGCCGACGCCGCTGTCGATGCGTGAGGAGCAGTTGGCCGCGCTGGTGGCCGAAGGCATGAGCAATCGGCAGATCGCCACTCGACTGCATCTGTCCGAGCGCACGGTCGAGACCCACGTGCGCAACATCCTCGCCAAGCTCGGGTTCGAGTCCCGCACCCGGATCGCCGCCTGGATGGCGTCCCGGCCGCGCTGACTTACGTACTGCGCTACGTGGTTTCGCCGATCCCAACAGCCCGGCTGGTTCCTAGCTTGTCTTTTGACCGGCTATTTCGGCTGGGCAGAAGGGGGCAAGCGATGACGACGAAGCGTTCAGCCGGGGCACGGGTGGTGGTATCGCTCGCCAAGGGTGCGTCCGCTGTCCATGTCTGGCTCTACCGGCGCACGGATGGACGGCGTGGGGGCACGATCCAAGGTGTTCCCCACCTGCTGATCACCACGGTCGGCCGGAGAACCGGGCTGGAGCGAACCCGCCCGATCGGGTACTGCGAGGCCGACGGCGTACTGATCGTCGCCGGCTCCAACGGTGGGTCGGACCCGATGCCGTCCTGGGTGTACAACCTCCGCAGCAACCCGAAAGCCGAAGTACAGATCGGCCCGGTCAAACAAGCGGTGGTCGCAACGGAGGCCCTGGGCGACGAGTACCAGCGCCGCTGGGCCGAACTCACCGAGCGCTACCCGGTCTTCCTGAAATACCCGAAGAAGACGAAGCGCCGCATCCCCGTGATGCTCCTACAACCAATCGACGGCTAGAACTACAGCCGTACGTCGTGACGGTCCAGCGTTGCCAGCCAGCCACTCGAGACGCCAGACAAGCATCACTCCGGCAGGACGAGGCCGCACCCGGTCGTCACGAAGTACGGCTGCAGGACCAGGCCGCTGTAAGCCTTTGATCGACTCTAATCCGGTGCAGGTAGAGGCTTCTCGCTGTCGCCGGGTGGTGGGTCGTGGGTTTCCCCTCGTAGCGTGGAGACATCCCCTTTGAGGTGAGGGCGATGGCTGAAGCACGACGGAAGTTTGATCAGGAGTTCAGGCAGGGCGCGGTCCGGATCGTCCGGGAGACCGGGAAGCCGGTCGCGCAGGTCGCCC
>NZ_DASRXP010000681.1:0-11342 GCF_035687465.1 Kribbella sp. | reverse complement strand
ATGTATGTCAGCGGCGGCGGCAACTACGGCTCGCTGTTCACGCAGAACGCGTTGAAGCCGGCGGACTACGGCGTCACGGTTGTTCCGCTGGCCGACAACCCCGAGGCCGGCGTGCTCGGTGGTGGCACCCTTGCCACGGTCAGCGCGAAGTCGAACGAATCAGTGCAGGCCGCCGCTGTGAAGTGGATCGACTTCTACTACATGCAGAAGTTGACCGACCAGGCGTCCGCAGTACTGGATGCGAAGACGACGGCGGCGTCCAAGCAGCCGGTGGGTGCGCCGCAGTTGCCGGTGTTCGACAAGGCGACCTATGACGAGTCGCTGAAATGGGTGGCCGAGTACGTCAACGTGCCGCTGGCGCAGATGAAGCCGTACACGGACAAGATGTTCGACCAGCCGCTCGTCACCGAGCCGACCCGTTCGACCCAGGAGGTCTACAAGATCCTCGACCCGGTGGTCCAGTCCGTGCTGACCAAGAAGGACGCCGACATCGCGGACCTGCTGAAGAAGGCCGATGCCGAGGCGCAGACCTTGCTGGACCGGAACTGACCCGATGGTGACCGAGACCCGCCCCGCGCCGCTGGTGGTCAGCCCGCGCATCCAGGGCCGTTCTCGCCGGACGCCCTTGACCTGGGTGCGCGGCGGCGGCCTGAGCACGCTGGTCTTCCTGCTGCCGTTGCTGCTGGTGTTCGGGATCTTCTCGTGGATCCCGATCGGCCGCGCGGTGCTGATGAGCTTCCAGGAGACCAACCTGGTCACGCCATCCACCTTTGTCGGCCTGCAGAACTTCAAGGACGTGCTTGCCGATCCGCTGCTCTGGACCGCGGTCAAGAACACCCTGTACTTCGCTCTGCTGGCGTTGCTGTTCGGCTATCCGGTGCCGCTGGTCGCAGCCGTGGTGATGAGCGAGGTCCGTCGGTTCAAAGGGCTCTACAGTGCGCTGGCCTACCTTCCGGTGGTGATCCCGCCGGTGGTCGCAGTACTGCTGTGGAAGTTCTTCTACGACGCCGGCCCGACCGGGGTGTTCAACACGATCCTCGGCACGGTCGGTCTGGGACCGGTGTCGTGGTTGCAGGACTCGGGTAGTGCGATGCCCGCCCTGGTCCTCGAGGCGACCTGGGCGGCGGCCGGCGGCACGGTGATCATCTACCTCGCCGCGCTGACCGGTGTCTCCACCGATCTCTACGAGGCGGCCGAGATCGACCGGGCCTCGATCTGGCGGAAGATCTGGCACGTCACGCTGCCACAGTTGCGAGGCGTGCTCCTGATCACCTTCATCCTGCAGATTGTCGGGACCTCGCAGGTGTTCCTCGAGCCGTTCCTCTTCACCGGTGGCGGCCCGGCGAACTCGACCACCACCATCCTGCTGCTGATCTACGACTACGCGTTCGCGAACAGCCTGGGCGGCGAGTACGGCGCCGCCACCGCGCTCAGCATCATGCTCGCCGTGGTGCTCGGAATCCTCTCGGCGATCTACTTCCGCCTGACTCGTTCCTGGAGCAAGTCATGAGCCGCGGCATCCTGTCCGGCTCCGACTGGCGCCGGCCGAGGATCCGCCGTACTGCGTTGGGCGTGCACGGCGTGCTGCTGCTTGCCCTGTTCGCCGTCGGGCTCGGGCCGATGCTCTGGCTCGCGAAGGCCGCCGTGACTCCGACCCAGGACACGCTCCGGGCCCCACTGGCGCTTTGGCCGAACGGGATCGACTGGGCCAACCTGTCCACTGCCTGGTCCCGGGTCGAGATCGACAAGTACTTCCTCAACACAGTGATACTCGCGGGCGGGTCGTGGTTCGTTCAGTTGCTGGTGGCAACCACTGCGGGCTTCGCCCTGTCCGTACTGCGGCCTCGCTACGGCAAGCTGCTCACCGGGGTCGTGCTGGCGACGTTGTTCGTACCGTCCGTAGTGCTGCTGGTTCCGTTGTATCTGACTGTGGTCGATCCACCGTTGCTCAAGGCATCGTTGATCAACTCGTTCTGGGCGGTCTGGCTGCCGGCCGGAGCGAACGCGTTCAACATCCTGATCGTTCAGCGGTTCTTCGCCAACCTGCCGCGTGAGGTCTTCGAGGCTGCTCGAGTGGACGGCGCGGGCCCGTTCAGATTGTTCTGGTCCGTGGTGCTCCCGATGTCGCGGCCGATCCTCGGGGTGGTCTCGGTGTTTGCCGTGATCGCCGCTTGGAAGGACTTCCTCTGGCCGTTGCTGGTGCTGCCCGATCCCGACCTGCAGCCCCTGTCCGTCCGCCTTCCGGCGTTGCAGAAGTTCGTCGAGCTCGACGTCTTCCTGGCCGCGCTGGCGATCTCGACCGTCATCCCAGTCGCGCTGTTCCTGGTGTTCCAGCGCTTGTTCCTCAAGTCCGGCGCCTTAGGTGGTGCGGTCAAGGGCTAGTCCCAGTTTCACCCGTCTCATTGTTCCGCCCCCCTCAGAGAAGGGCCCATCACCATGTCTCGACGAAGCTCCCGCCTGCTGTCCGCAGTACTGGCTGCATTCCTGGCAGCGCTGCCATTCGCCTTGATCGACGTTCCGTCCGCGACAGCGGCACCGGTCACCGTCGAGGCCGAGTCCGCCGCCCTGTCCGGTGGCGCGGTGGTGCAGACCGAGCATCCTGGCTACACCGGCTCGGGCTTCGTCGGCGGGTACACCGATGGCAACAAGGGGAACGCGGCAACGACCTTCACGGTCGCCTCCAGCACCGCCGGCTCCGGTACTGCGACCTTGCGGTACGCCAACGGAACCGGGGTCACCATGACGCTCTCCCTGTACTCCGGCGGCTCCAAGATCCGGCAGATCAGTCTCCCCGCGACCTCCGGGTGGGCCGACTGGGGGACGTCGGCGGAGGAGGTTCCGCTGGTCGCCGGCGCGAATACGATCGCCTACCGCTTCGACACGTCGGACTCGGGCAACGTCAACCTCGACAACCTGACGGTCACCCCGCCGACCGACGTACCGCCGTCCGATGGAAGTGGTCTTGAAGGCGGCTTCCTCTCCGGGGGCGCGAGCATCGGCACCTCGATCAGCGGCTTCACCGGCAGCGGCTACGTCACCGGTCTAACCACTGTCGGCAGCCGGGTGATCCGTACGGTGAAGCTCGACACCGCGGGCAGCGTGAGCACGACGCTGCGCTACAGCAACACCACCGGCAGCACCAAGACGCTCAGCGTCTACGCCAACGGCGTCCGGACCGGACAGGTCTCGTTGCCGGCGGCAAGTGGATGGTCGACCGTGCAGCAGACGCTGCCGCTGCGAGCTGGGCTGAACCTGATCGGCTACCAGTTCGACTCTGGTGACAGCGGCAACGTCGCGCTCGACGACGTCACCGTGGCGGGTTCCACGGCACTGGCGACCCGTGGAGCGACAGTCCCCTATACGGAGTACGAGGCTGAGAGCAGCAGCACGAACGGGACGGTGCTCGGCCCGGACCGGACGTACCGGACCATCCCGTCGGAGTCGTCCGGACGGCGGGCGGTACGCCTCGATAACGCGGGGAAGTACACCCAGTTCACCCTGACCAAGCCGTCGAACTCGCTGGTCGTGCGCTACTCGATCCCCGACAACGCCTCCGGTACCGGCATCACCGCGCCGCTCGGGGTCTATGTCGGCGGAGCGAAGGTGAAGGACGTCACCCTGACCTCGGCGTACAGCTGGGTCTACGGCCTCTACCCGTTCCCGAACGACCCGGGGCTGGGCAACGGCCACCGGTTCTACGACGAGGTCCGGACGACCTTGCCGAGCTACCCGGCCGGCACCGTGCTGAAGCTGCAGAACGACACCAGCACACCGATCACCATCGACCTGATCGACACCGAGGTGGTCGCCCCCGCCTACACCGCACCAGCCGGCGCACTCGATGTCACCTCGTACGGCGCTGTCTCGGGCTCGGGAGACGACACGGCCGCCTTCAACTCGGCGATCGCCGCGGCGAAGGCGGCGGGCAAGCCGCTCTGGATCCCAGCCGGCACCTTCGACCTCACCAACCGGCTGACCGTGGACAACGTGACGATCCGCGGCGCCGGGATGTGGCACACGACAGTGCGCGGCAACAACGGCGTCGGTGGGTTCCTGGGAGCCGGCAGCAACATTCAGCTCGCCGACTTCACCTTCGCCGGGGACGTGCGGTACCGCGATCCCGACGGCGTGGTCACCACCCACGCCGCGATGGAGGGCAACTTCGGCACCGGATCACTGATCCACAACGTCTGGGTCGAGCACGCCAAGGTCGGGCTGTGGGTGAACAACGCCAACGGCCTTTACCTGGCCGGGGTGCGGATCCGGAACACCTTTGCCGACGGAGTGAACCTGAACAACACGGTCAGCAACTCCCGGGTCGACCAGAGCGTGCTCCGCAACACCGGTGACGACGCGCTGGCGATGTGGTCCTTTTCGGCGTCGGTGACGAATTGCGCGTTCACGTTCAACACCGCAGTACTGCCCGCACTCGCCAACACTGCCGGCATCTACGGTGGCAACGGCAACCGGATCGAGGACAACCTGTTCTCCGACACCGTCTACACCGCCTCGGGCATCACCGTCTCCACCTGGCACGGCGCGCAGCCGTTCAGCGGGACAACAGTGGTGCAGCGCAACACGATCACCCGCGCGGGTGGATTCAACACCGACTGGAACAGCAGCCAGGGCGCACTGTGGATCTATGCGGAGTCCCGCGACATCACGGCGCCGGTGCTGATCAAGGACGTCGACATCATCGACAGCACCTATCAGGGCATCTTGATGACCTGGCAGAGGACGATCAGCAACATCACCTTCGACCACGTGAAGGTGACGGGGACCGGCACCTACGGGATCGAGATCTTCAGCCCTGGCTCGGGCACCTTCAACTACGTGACCGTCAGCAACACACCCAGTGGAGGCCTCAACAACACCACCGGCTTCACCTTGATCAGAGGCCCTGGCAACTCCGGCTTCTGACCGCCTCGATCGCCCGGCCCCGCGCCTGCCCGCGGGGTCGGGCCTGCCTGTCAGTCCCGGGAACGGCGGCGGAAGGCGAGCAGGGCGAGCGGCGCGAAGACGGCCGTGAAGATGATGGACCAGCCGATGGACGCGACCACCGGGTGATGCATCGGCCACTGGGCGTCCGGCAGGGCGCCCGGTCCGTTGCCCCACAGCTCGCGGCAGGCTGCGGTCAGAGCCGACACCGGGTTCCACTCTGCGACGACCCGCAGCCAGCTCGGCATGTCCTCCGGTGGTGCGAAGGTGTTGGCGACGAAGGTGAGCGGGAACATCACCGTGAACATGAAGCCGTTGACCGCCTCGACCGAGCGCAGCATCGAGCCGACCCAGATCCCCAGCCAGATCATCGAGAAGCCGAACAGCAGCAGCAACAGGTACGCCAGCACCGCGTTCGCAAAGCCTTCGCGGATCCGCCAGCCGACGGCCAGGCCAGTCACTCCCATCACCACGATGCCGATGCTGGAATGGATCAGGCTGGACAGGCTCCGGCCGACCAGGACGGACGCCCGCGAGATCGGCAACGACTTGAAGCGGTCGACGATCCCCTTCTCCAGGTCGCTGTTGAGGCCGAGGGCCACGATGGCCGAGGAGAACACCATGGTCTGCGCCATGATGCCGGGGAGCAGGAACTCCCGGTAGGTCGTCCCCTGCACGCTGATCGACCCACCGAAGACGTAGGCGAACAGCAGCACGAACATCACCGGCTGGATCGTCACGTCCAGCAACATCTCCGGCATCCGCCGGATGTGCAGGAGGTTTCGCCAGACGACGGTCAGTGATTGCTGCAGCAAGGTGCGCTCGTGGATCGGCGGCCGATCCTGGACGGTCACGGCGGTCATCGCAGGGCCTCCTGTCCAGTCGGCGTTTCGGTGTCCAGCTCGTCCTCGGCTCGGTGACCGGTCAGATGCAGGAAGACATCGTCGAGGCTCGGCCGCTTGAGGCCCAGGTCGTCGATGTCGATCCCGCTCTCGGCGAAGACCCCCGCGATCCGGGTCATGTCGCTCAGACCGCTCGCGGGTGCGGTCAGCCGCCTGCTCACCTCCTCGACATGGACCTCGGCCGTATGCCGGCGCAGCAGCTCGGCCGCCCGCGGCAGATCCGCCTCGGACGACACGGTGATGACCACGGCGGCCCGCCCGGCCTCGTCCTTCAGCTGGGTCGGTGTCCCGGCGGCGATCACCTTGCCCTTGTCGATCACGATGATCTCGTCGGCCAGGTGGTCTGCTTCTTCGAGGTACTGCGTAGTCAGCAGCAAGGTGGTCCCGTCTCGCACCAGGCCGCGGAGCACCTCCCACAGGTCGGCCCGGCTCCGCGGGTCGAGACCCGTGGTCGGCTCGTCCAGGAACAGCACGGGCGGTGACGCCACCAGGCTGACGGCCAGGTCGAGCCGCCTCCGCATCCCGCCTGAGTAGGTCTTGGCGATCCGGTCGGCGGCATCCGCCAGCAGGAAGCGCTCGAGCAACTCGTCGGCAAGCTTGCGCAGGTAGCTGGTCGGCAGTCCGTAGAGCCGACCGATCAGCCGGATGTTCTCCCGGCCGGTCAGCAGCTCGTCGATAGTGGCGGACTGACCGGTTAGTCCCATGCTGCGGCGGACCGCCGCGGGGTCTTTGATCACATCGTGCCCGGCGACCCGGCCGGTCCCGCTGGTCGGCACACTCAGCGTGGTCAGCATCCGCACGGTGGTCGTCTTGCCGGCTCCGTTCGGCCCCAGCAGGCCCAGGACGGTGCCTTCCGGTACTACGAAACTCACCCCGTCGACAGCTCGGTTCGTACCGAACTGTTTCACCAGATCGATCGCTTCAACCGCAGGTTGTGTTGCCATGCCGACAGGCTAGAGGGCCGGACCGACAATCCGCTGCTCAGTTTTGGACCTTTCCGCCAGGTCTTGAACTGTCCGCCCGGGCGCGGAGAAATCCCCCCGGGCCGAGGTCGCCGCGGCCGGGACGGGAGAATGGGCGCGGTCGGTGCCGGTCGAGTGAGGAGTGTGGAGTGGCGGAGTTCGTGGCTGGAGAGGTGGTCGCACCGGCGGATCCGCGGGTGCTGCTGGAGGGGCAGTGGGGGATGGAGCCGGGGCTGGCGATCACCGTCAACTCCGGTTCGCGGATCTCGTTCGCCTTCAACGGCACCAGGGTGAAGGTGCTGTTCGACACCGACGGTCTGACCGTGGCGCCGCATCTCTGGATCTCGCTCGACGAGCAGGAGCCCGAGCTGCACCTGATCGATCAGCCGGTGATCGAGCTGACGGCCGAACCCGGGCAGCACAAGGTCGAGATCGTGGTGAAGGACGTCAACGAGTTCGTGAACCGGTGGAACCGGCCGTTCGAGTGCGCGGTGGTGTTCGCCGGGCTGGTGCTCGATGCGGAGACGCGACTCCGGCTCGGCGCTCGTCCGTCCGGTCCGCGGTTCGAGTTCTACGGCGACTCGATCACCCAGGGAGTGCGCGCGCTCAGCCCTGATCCGGAATCAGCCGGCGCCGATGGAACGAAGTCCTATGCCTATCTGACCGCCCGGGCCTTCGGAGCCTCGGCGTACCAGGTGGGCTTCGGTCGGCAAGGCGTGGTGAAGGCGGGCAACGGCGAGGTGCCGCCCGGTCCGGAGTCGTTCGGCTGGAACTTCGCGGGCTCGCGTGCGGAGCGGGTCGCCGATCCGGAGCTGGTGGTCCTCAATCTCGGGGTGAACGACGACGAGTTGACGGCTGCGCAGTACGGGGACTATCTGGCGCGCGTGCGGACGGCGTACCGGAGTAGCAAGATCGTTGCTCTCAGCCCCTTCAGTGGCAAGCATGCGGCGCAGATCGAGACGGCCGTCAAGTCCGCCGACGACCCGAACATCCTGTACGTCGCCACCGACGGCTGGATCACCGCCGACGACTGCACCGACGGCCTCCACCCGTCAGTGGAAGGTCACGCCAAACTCGCCGGCCACCTGATCGCCGAACTGGAACCCCTCATTCGCTGACTAGCTCCGCAGGATCTGGCGACGGTGGCGCGCTCAGCATCCAGTCGTTGAACTGCTCGGTGAAGAGGTACCAGAGCCCGTCCGCCCCCAGCCGTAACTGACGCCGCTCGGCCGTCACCCTGTTCCCCTCGACCTCAGCCGACGCCCCCAGGGCAGCAGCACCTTCAGCCATCGCCCCGGGATCAACCTCGATGCCCTCGGCAACAGCAACCGCCAGACCACCAGCCCCACCTTCACGCCAGGCCGCGGCCCAACTGGTCAACTGCCGCGCCGACACCCCAGCCCGATGCGCGAGATCAGTCAACGCCGCAGATCCGGGCATCCCGGCCGCCCGCCGCGCCAGGTCCTCGGACTGAGTCAGCCCCAGCCCACCGTCCCCGTCTCCGGCCGCAAGCTCCCAAGCCCGCCGAGCCGCATCTGTCGCCAGCGCGACCAGATCGCGCCCTGCGATCCCGGACTTCCGCGGCGGTTCCAACACCTGTACAGCTGTCGGTACGCCCGGCTGCCCCAACGGCCGCGGCGGCATCGGCACAGCCCCAACGCTCGCCGCGAACGCCGCCTTAGCTGGTACTCCGACCGGCCGCGCCTTCAACGCAGGTCCAGCAGCACCACCCGTCGACCGGCGCGAACGCAACATCGACAACAGCTCATCCCGCCGCCGCCCGCGCAGGAGCAACAACGCAAACGGATCCTCATCCAGCTCATCCGCGATCAGGTAGCAAACAGCCGCCGAATGCTTACAAGGCACAGCAAAATCCGGGCAGTTGCAAGCAGTCAGTACTTCGCCCGCATCCGGCAGCAACTCGAGTCCGGCAGCCTGCGCATCATCCACAACCTCAGGCGGCAACTCCCCATCCAGCAGCGCCGCCACCCGCCCGATCTGCGCGGACACCACGTCAAGAACCGCAGACCACTCGGCATCCGAGAACGCCCGGATCTTCACAGTGACCTCGTACGGCGTCACGCGGCTGCCCTGCACCCTGGCTCGCACCACACCCGGATCGACCGTCAGGTCCAGGACACTCCCGCGCCGCGCATAAGACCGTCCACGACCAAGGCGGTTCGGATCTAGCCGCGCCCGGTGCTCCAACGCATTCAGCCAGGCCCTGCCCCACCAGGTCGCGCCGAACGGCCGGCGACTCCCCGCCCCCTTGGCGGCAGGCAGAGCCGCACTCTCCGAGGACGTCCGCCACCCGCGCCACGGAGTACGGTCTGGATCCGGCGTCATGGCGTTCGTCCAACCGCAGAAGGGTTGTAGGGGCCAGCGGCTCCGGCCTTGGCCGGCGTGGTCGACAGTTCGACCAGTTCGGTGAGCTCGGTATCGGACAGGTCGCCCAGCCAGGCCTCGCCCGACCCGATCACCGCGTCCGCCAGTTCACGCTTGGCCGCGAGAATGGTCGAGATCCGGTCTTCCAACGTGTTCTCCGTAACCAGGCGATGCACCTGGACCGGCCGATCCTGGCCGATCCGGTAGGCCCGGTCCGTCGCCTGATCCTCGACCGCCGGGTTCCACCAGCGGTCGTAGTGCACGACGTGGGTCGCCTTGGTCAGCGTGAGGCCGACACCGCCGGCCTTCAACGACAGCAGGAAGACCTGCGCTTCACCGGCCTGGAACTGCTCGACCAGTTGCTCCCGCTTGCGTACGCCGATCCCGCCGTGCAGGAACAACGACCGGACCTGCCGGGCCGCCAAGTGGGACTCGATCAGCCGGCACATTTCGACGTACTGGCTGAAGATCAGCACCGATTCGCCCTCGGCCAGAATCACGTCGAGCAGTTCGTCGAGCGCGGCGAGCTTGCCGGAGCGGCGGGGGAGCGGACCGGGCTCGTGCAGGAACTGTGCCGGGTGGTTGCACACCTGCTTGAGCTGGGTGAGCAGACTCAGCACCAGCCCACGCCGCTCGATCCCCTTGGCTTCCTCGATCTTGGCCAGGGTCTCGCGGGCGACCGCCTGGTAGAGCGTGGCCTGCTCGGCGGTCAACGGTACGACGACATCGTGCTCTGTCTTCTGCGGCAACTCCGGCGCGATCCCGGGATCACTCTTCTTCCGCCGCAGCAGGAATGGCCGGGTCACCCTGGCAAGCCGCGCGGTCGCCTCCTCGTCGTGATACCGCTCGACCGGTACTGCGACGTCGCGGCGGAACCGTTCCAGCGGACCAAGCAGACCGGGGGCCGCCCAGTCCAGGATGGACCAGAGCTCCGACAACCTGTTCTCCACCGGCGTACCGGTCAACGCCAACCTCGTTGCTGCGGGCAACGTTCTGACGCTTCGGGCGGTGCGGGAGAGCGGATTTTTCGCGTGCTGAGCCTCGTCGGCGACTGCCAGACCCCAGAAGATCTCGCCGAGCACGCGGTGGTCCTGCCTCACCACCCCGTACGTCGTGAGCACGACCTCGTCAGCGGCCAAGTCGCTCAGGGAACGACCGGCTCCGTGATAGCGCCTCCTCGGCACGTCCGGCGCGAACTTCTCCAGCTCCCGCTCCCAGGTCCCGAGCAGCGTCGACGGACAGACCACGAGCGTTGGTCCGCGCCCACGTCCGGACAGATGGAGATGCAGTGCGATCACCTGGATCGTCTTGCCTAGGCCCATGTCGTCCGCAAGGCATCCGCCGAGCCCCAGCTCCGCGAGCTGCGCCATCCACGCGACGCCTCGACGCTGATAGTCCCGCAGCTCAGCCTTCAGTCCAGGCGGATCTTGGAGCGGTTCTTCTGGTTGGGCTTCCCGCAGCCGCTCCACCATGGTCTGCAATGGTCCGCCGGCGTCGAACGCGACCAACTCGCCATCCACCTCGAGCGTCCCCGTCAACGCCGCGCCGAGCGCCTCCGCGCCGGTCAACTTCCGCGAGGTGTTTCGCCGCAGCTTCCGGACCAGGTCCTGGTCGATCCGAACCCACTTGCCGCGCATCCGGATCATCGGCCGCTTCGCCTCCGCGAGCGCGGCGATCTCCTCCTCGGTGAGCTCCTCCCCATCCAGCGTCGGCCGCCACTTGAAGGCCAGCAGTTCCGTCATGCTGAAGCCAGGCCCAGTTACTGCTCCGGGCGACGGCGTGCCCTGCACTGCGCCGCGCACAGCCAACTCACCCGCGAAGAGCTCGGCGGGCCACAGCACCTCGATCCCGGCACCGTCCAATGCCTGGCTGTCGCTGGCGAGCTCGTCCAACGCCTCGTCGGTGATGGGAACCTCGGCGGGCGCCGCATCCTTCAACGCAGCCCCAAGCGGCGGCCAAACCCGCGCCCCACGCCTCAGTGCCAACAGCAGATCGGTCTCCGCCCGCTCCCCAAGCGCAGCCAGTACCGCGGCCGGCGCCTTCCACACGTCGGCAACATCCACCAACAAACTCGGATCCGCCCCACTCCGCAACTGCAACACCCCCCGAAACTCCCCACCCCCCACCCCAGCACCCGCTCCAGCCCTTGCTCCGG
>NZ_DASRXP010000680.1:0-4927 GCF_035687465.1 Kribbella sp. | reverse complement strand
CATCACCGCCGGGGTCTACTCCGACAACGCGTTCAACGCCTGGTTGCCGTCGGACCCCAGGATGCGGTTGCTGCAGTCGCTCGGCTTCACTGTGAACCCGAAGATCGCCGCGCTCGAGAACGGTGACTTCTACGTCAAGCTCTCCAATGAGCAGTTGGAGCTGATCAACGCCGACCTGATCTTCGTGGCCGCGCAGGATCAGAGTGGCAAGGTCGACCCGAGTCTCACCGGCAATGCGGTGTTCAACGCGCTGGCGACCGTCAAGGCGAAGCATGTGGCGTACTTCGGTGGCGCTCCGGTGATCAACTCGAACTCCGAGTTGGGCCAATTCGCGAGCGCCTTCTCCATCGGTGGGCCGCTCGGGATCAAGTACGTCCTCTCCAAGGTCGTGCCGATGCTGAAGGCCGTTCTGCAAGGCAGCTGACACTCGCCGCTCAGGGATCGCGGGGGAGTTGGGCGAGGATCTCGGTGAGTTGGTGCTCGGCCTGCTGGGGCGGCGGGCCGCTGACGGCCAGGATGTCGAGGATGCGGGTGTAGGCGTCCACATCGTCGCGCTTGTCCAGGTACAACGCGCTGGTCAGGTGCTCGAGGTAGACCACGTCGGGGGGATCCGGCTCCGGGAACCGCAGCACGCTGAACGCACCGCCGGTCGCGGCATGCCCGGAATCACCGGTCGGGATGATCTGCAGGGTGATGTTCGGCCTCTTGATCGCGGCGAGCAGGGCCTCCAGTTGCTCGCGGAGCACGGTGACGCCGCCGATCGGGCGCCGGAGTACCGACTCCTCGATGACGGCCCAGAGCTTCAGGGCGGGTTGACGCTCGAAGACCTTCTGCCGTGAGGTCCGCAGCGCGACCACCTGCTCCACCTCGGCGTCCGAGCGATCCCCGGGGGTCAGCCTGGCGACGGCCCGGGTGTACTCCGCGGTCTGCAGGAGGCCTGGCACGAACTGGATCTCGTAGGTGCGGATCAGCTCCGCCGCAGCCTCGAGCCCGAGGTAGGCATCGAACCAGTCGGGCGTGACATCGCCGTACTGGTGCCACCAGCCGCGATGGTTCGCATCCCGGGCCAACTGCAGCAGGCGATCCCGTTCGGCCGCCTCCATCACGCCGTACAGGCTGAGCAGGTCGAGGACGTCACGCTCCTTGAAGCCGACCCGCCCGAGCTCCAGCCGGCTGATCTTCGATTCCGACGCTCTGATCGCCCACCCGGCGTCGGACCGGCTGACAGCAGCGCGCTCTCGTAACCGCCTCAGATGCGCGCCCAACATGATTCGCAGAGCCGTCGGCCCCGGCTCACTCCGCCCGGCCATGAGGAGCAGTCTACCTTATTATCGAACATATGTTCCCATGGCAATTTCGGTCAGCTCGGCTGTCGCGGACAGGCCAGTCACATTCGGCAGGTGAGGGGAGTCAGACAAGTAGAGACCTGCGGAAGACCGGTCCGAAAAGAGTTGGGAGCCAACCATGACGTCAACCATTCTGCTCACCGGTGGAACCGGCACGCTGGGACGACCGATCACCCCGATGCTGCTGGATACCGGAGTGAAGGTGCGGGTGCTGACCCGGCATACCAAGCCCTCCGGCGGTGGCGTCGAGTTCGTCACCGGTGATCTGGCTACCGGCGAGGGCGTCGAGGCTGCCGCGGATGGAGTGGACACCATCCTGCACTGCGCCGGCAGCGCCAAGGGGGATGAGGAGAAGGCAAGCACCCTGGTGCGGGCGGCGGCCAAGGTCGGAAATCCCCACCTCGTCTACATCTCGGTCGTCGGGGCGGACGCGGTCCCGATCGTCAGCCGGATCGACCGTGCGATCTACGGGTACTTCGCCGCCAAGTTGGGCGCCGAGCGGGTCGTGGCCGGATCGGGGCTGCCGTGGACGACGCTTCGCGCGACGCAGTTCCACGACTGGATCCTGATGACGCTCGAGGCGATGGCCAAGCTGCCGGTGATGCCGCTGTGGGGCGGCGCGAAGTTCCAGCCGGTCGAGGCCGAGGAAGTGGCGGCCAGGTTGGTCGAACTAGCACTCGGCGAGCCGGCCGGTCTGGTGCCCGACATCGCCGGCCCACGGGTCTACACGATGGCGGAACTCGCGAAGAGCTACCTGCGCGCGAGTGGCAAGCACCGGCTGACGGTCTCGCTGAAGACCCCCGGCAAGGCGGCGGCAGCCTTCCGGGCCGGAGCCAACCTCGCCCCGGACCACGCCGTCGGCAGCCGCACCTGGGAAGACTTCCTCAGCAAGCACTACCGCTGATCAGTCGCGGAGGAACTCGGCCCGGACCTGGGCGTAGGTCGGGCTCGAAGGGCTGGGCACCCGGTCGAGCTGGATGAGCTGTAGGTCGTCGGTGCCGAAGGCATCGATCCCCGCGCGAGACAGCGGCCAGGGCGGACCCTCGAGCTGCTCGTCCGTGACCTCGTCACTTCGGACGACGGCGATCACGACGAGGGTCCCGCCGGGGCCGACCTGCTCGCCGACCTGTTTGGTGGCGGCCGGCTGAAGGTCGATCGGCAAGGCCTGCACGGTATAGATCTCGACGACCAGATCGAAGGCGTGATGCCACTCGGCCGGCGGGTCCAGCAGGTTCGCGGTCCGGTACTCCACCTTCGAGTCGGGATGGAGCTGCTTCGCCGTCGCCACCGCACTCGGCGAGATGTCGAACGCGGTCGTGGTGTAGCCGAGATCGCAGATCCTCTCAGCGTCCCAGCCGGTGCCGGCTCCGACCACGAGCGCCCGCTTGCCGGTCCCATCCGGCTGGGCTGTCTCGATCCAGTCGCTGAGCAGCGGATGCGCCGAGCCACGGTCCCAGGGAACGACGGCCTCGCCGTCCTGGGCAGCCGAGTAGAGGCGTTCGAACCAGCCCGTCGGGTCGTCCTCCGCGAGCGACTCGTGGGCAAGGCGCCGCGAAGCGACATCGGGATCTTCGGCTGGCTCGGTCATTCGTCCTCGCTCGGCTCGTCACTAGTGGGCTGATGGATGGAACGCACTGCCTGAACAGTGTCGACCTGGTCAGGAGTCTTGTCCTCGCGATACCGCAGCACCCTGGCGAACCGCAACGCCATGCCGCCCGGGTACCGGGTCGAGGTCTGGACGCCGTCGAACGCGATCTCCACCACGATCTCCGGCCGCAGATAGACCGTGTAGTCGTCGCGACTGACCTCGAGTTGCTGGAATCGCTCGGTCTGCCAGCGCAGCAGCTCGTCGGTCAGTCCCTTGAAGGTCTTGCCGAGCATCACGAACTCGCCGGTCTCGGCGTCCCGTGCGCCCAGGTGCAGGTTCGACAGCCAGCCGGTACGCCGCCCGTGGCCCCACTCCGCCGCGAGCACGACGAGGTCGAGCGTGTGGGTCTGCTTCACCTTCACCCAACCGGATCCGCGCCGACCCGCCTCGTACGGAACGGTCAGGGACTTCACCATCACGCCCTCGTGGCCGCGCTTCACCGCGTCGGCGAAGAACGCCTGCCCGGCCTCCGGGTCTTCGGTGACGAATCGTGGGATCCGGCGCTCCTCAGGCACGAGGCTGCTCAGCCACTCGTGCCGCTCGGTGCTGTCGAGTCCGAGCAGGTCCTGGCCGTCGAGGTGCAGGATGTCGAAGAAATACGGCGTCAGCGGGACCGTCTCGGGACCGGTCGCCGCGCGAGTCGCAGTACGGGAACCTGTGACCTGGAAGGCCTCGGGGCGGCCGTCCGGGCGGAGCGCGATCAGCTCCCCGTCGAGAACGACCTTCTCGGCCTTCAACTCGAGCACTGCCGCGACCACCTCCGGAACCCGGCCGGTGATGTCGTCGAGCGTGCGAGTGAAGACGACCACCTGGTCGCCGTCGCGGTGGACCTGGATCCGGATGCCGTCCAGCTTCCACTCGATCGCGGCCGGTGAACCGGTCTTGGTCATCGCCTCGGCCACGCTGGTCGCGGACTGCGCGAGCATCGGCTGCACCCCGCGACCGACCTCGAGGCCGAACTGGTCGAGCCCGGCTTCACCCTCGGTCAGGACGGCGACCGCGACGGGGGCGGCCGCCCCGCGCAACATCGTCGCCGCGCGGATCTTCTCCAGCGGGATGCCGGTCGCCTTGGCCACCGCGTCGGCCATCACGCCGTCGAGCGCGCCCTGCCGCAGCTCGCCACTGACCAGGAACCTGAGGAACCGCTGCTCATCGCCAGTCGCGCGACCAAACAACGCGTTGACAGCCTCCCGCCGCCTAGCCTGCGACCCCGCTCCGGCCATCTCCGCGAGCTCGGCGAACGCCTGGTCGACCTCCTCGATCGTCAGCGAGGGGTCATCCGCCGGCGCCGGCGCGTCCGCCAAGGTCCGCCAGCCGACCCCAGTACGGCGTTGCCGCAGCTCGCCGGACAGGTAAGTCACCACGATCTCGGTCTCCACCGGATCGGTCGCGGTGGTCAGCAGAGTCGCGATCAGGTCGGCCTTCGCCCGGCGCGACCGGGTCTGGCTCAACGAGGTCGAGGTAGCGACCACATCCGCAAGCAACATCTCAACAGTCTTACCCACCGCGCCGACATTTTCCGGCACCGCTACCCGATCAGGCAGCCGGCGGCAGGTCGTCCAGGAAGGCGGCGGACGGAGTGAAGAAGAGGGTGCCGGTGGTCGCGGTCGAGAAGTCGAGGATCCGGTCATAGTTGCCCTCGGGCTCACCGAGGAACATCCGCCGCAGCATCAGCTCCGTCACCCCCGGATCCTTGGCGTAGCCGATGAAGTAGGTGCCGAACTCCTGGCTGCCGATGTGCCCGAACGGCATGTTGTCGCGCAGGATCTGCTGCTCGTTGCCGTCCTCGTCCTCGATCACGTTCAGTGCGATGTGCGAGTTGGTCGGCTTGACGTCGTCGTGCATCTCGATGTCCTCGAGCTTCGTCCGCCCGATCACCAGCTCCTGCTGCTCGACGGACAGTGAGTTCCAGGCGGTCATGTCGTGCAGGTAT
>NZ_DASRXP010000679.1:0-4995 GCF_035687465.1 Kribbella sp. | reverse complement strand
CAGCGAGGTCTGCAAGGACTGGACGACAGCGGCGGAGCTCGTGCACCTGGCCGAGACCACCTTCCCTTTCGTTCGCTCACCCGAGCAGAACGCGGTCATCACTGCGCTCGTCGTTCACTACCGGTGCCTGGTCAACTTCGTGTCCGGCGACTTCAAGGGCAAGCACGGCCCGCAGGACATATGCCCCGAAGACTTCCTCGGCGCGACCTGGTCGCCCTCAGACCAGAACCTCGACCGCGACATGCGCGGCCGATTGGCGGTGTTGAACTCCGAGCAGCAACACATCTCGTGGAAGCGCCTCGAAGGCAACCTGACACTGTGGCCTTTCGGATTCCTCATTCGCGAGGTCAACTCGGCACTGTGGGAGTTCACCGACTTGCTCCTCCAGCAAGGCGGTTACGGCGCCGCAGAGTTCGACCGGGCACGCCGCACGACGGCCCCATTGTTGCCGTACAGGGAGTTCCGCGCCATATCCGCTGTCGACCATGCGCCACCCCGATGAGTGACACTCAGCCGGTAGGCTAGGCTTCGGCGGTTTACGACACCCCGCAGACGAGCCTCTTCCCGAGAGTCTCAAGCACCCCGTCCGTTGGTAGCTCGGGCACTCGACCTGCGTCATTCCGCCGCCAGCCGCGCTGGTCCACGGTCTAGCGTCAGGCAAGGGGCCTCGACGTACGTGCGGCGATCCGTCGCTGAGGCATGCTCGCCAGATCGCCAGGAGCCTGCCATGTCGAACACCATCCTGTTGCCGTTCCAGCCTGACGCAATGTCGCCGGCGCAACTGGCGGCCGTCTCCTACCTGGCCCGGTACTCCGGCCACACCCATCAGCTGTACGCCTACCAGCTTCGCCGCTGGTTCACATGGTGCAAGACGAATCGGCTCGACCCGCTGGTCGGAGTCCAGCGTGCCCACGTCGAGCTGTACATCCGGCATCTCGGCGAGACCGGTCTGCGGGCCTCCTCGATCAAACACGATGATGCACGGGGTCCGCGGGTTCTTCCGGTTCGCCCACATCGACGGCCTCATCCCGGCTGACCCCGCCGTCTACGCACAGCTGCCCAAGATCCACCAGGATGAGTCCCGAACGCAGGGCCTCGACCGGCTCGAGCTGATCAGGTTCCTCCAGGTCGCGCAGACCATCACTGTGCACCACGGCGCATTGGCGTACCTGCTGGGCATCAACGCGCTGCGGGCTTCGGAAGCTGCCGCGGTGCGGATCGAGGATTACCGCGAGACGCTTCGCGGGCGCCGGGTGCTGCACTTGGTCGGCAAGGGCAACAAGCCCGCGACCATGCCGCTGACCGTACCTGTCCTGCGCGTCCTGGAGGCCTGCCGCGGGGAACGCACCGAGGGTCCTCTCGTGCGGAGGCCGGTGTCGGGCAAGCCGATCGACCGGCGCGACTGCTACCGGATGGTCGCCCGGATTGCGAAGGCCGCCGGCATCCCGCGCCACATCAGCCCTCACTCCTTGCGCCACGCCGCCATCACCAACGCCCTCGACGCCGGCGTGCCACTGCGTGATGCGCAGATCCTCGCCCGCCACGCTGACCCTCGCACCACAGAGCACTACGACCGCGCACGCGGTAACCTCGACCGCCACGGCGTCCACTTCCTCACCGCCTACGTCGCAGGGGTTTGAACAGCCAGGCGCCGCGACCATGACTCGGCAGTGTGGCTCCGCGACATTAGCGCCCACTATGGGGCCCACCTCGCCCAGATTGACTGGACCAGTCGTCAGCTAAACGTTGCGCCGGCGAGAACTTCAACGGTTTCTTGGCTGAACCGTCTCAGAGCGAACCCGCCAATCTGAGGAGGCTGCCCAACCGTCAGCCGTACCATCGGGACATGGGAGCACCAGGAGCAGGCGGCGTCGTTCAACCCACCCTTCTCATTCCGCCCCTGATCCAGGCGGGGATTGATAGCGGGAAGTTGTTCCGCAACGGAAGTGTGGTCCGCGTGGTTGCGTCCGGACGAATCCACAAGCTCTTGAATGAAGTCCCCGGTCCTGAGAAGGTCGCCCAAGAGGTAGCGAAGCGTGCCGCAAAGCTCGGTCCCAAGATCATGGTGCCTGTCGTTCTGGTTACGGCCGCCGTGGGAGCGGGTGCGGCTTTCGTCATCAAGAAGCGCAAGAACGCTAACGACCCCGACGTGCGGGCCGAGGTGAAGGTCGACGTGCCTGAGTGCGTTGACAACTTCGAGGCGTCACTGCGTGCCTATGTAGACGCCGGCCGCGACGGAAAGCTCGACTCCGAGATTGTCGACGGACTCATCGCTGACCTGGAAGTGGTCAAGGCGTGGTCTGATGGCGGCAACACTGTCGAGTTTTCGTTCGAGCAGTTAGAACCGTTGTTCAGTCTGGTGATCGGTCACACCCCGGCGCTGGCTATGGCCTACTCCGTAGTGCTAGACGACTTTGAGGAGCAGGAGTCCGACTGCGATGCCGGGGTCGTTGTTCATCTGCGTCGGCACCTCGAAGTTCAGAAGAGAATTTTGGGCGAGGCGGCTTAGACGGTTGCAGATGTGAACTGCAGTGCGGGCCGCCCAGACCGTGGAGCCTGACCCAGGTCCCCGGGGCAGGCTCCCTATCGGCCCCAACTGGACGCGCGTCCTTCCGCCGCGACTGATGCAGCGGCGCCGTTCCAATTCCGGGTTGAAACGGTGGACGCAACGTCCGGACATGCCGCGATCCGGTAGTGGCGGGCCGCGGGACTCGATCCCCCGACCCAGGGATTATGAGAGCCATGGCAACTCCCCCATCGGGACGCTGCAGACTGCAGGAGTCCACGAATCGCCACCGTTGGACCGCTCTGTCCCCCCTGTTTGACTCCAGTTCGCCCCACGAATGGCCCCATGAATGGGCCCACACCTGGAGGCTGAAGTCGGTACAGCAATCCCCTGTCGTGTCGATGATTCGGTCTCGATGCTAGACCGATGATCATTGTCACTCGCGCGGGCAGCCGGAGAAGGCCCCATTCCGGCGCTGGCGCTGGAATCAGAGGTGACTGCGACCTTTGTACTGGTTGAAACCGGCCATCCCTGCAACCATGCCGGTTGTGATCGTGATTGATGGGCGTACGGACGAGGAGAAGCTGCTTGAGCTATTGGCAGGCGGCGCTGAGCAGCAGGCCCTCGATTTCAAGGCCACGCTGGACCTGAGCCAGAAGAGCTCAGCCGACGTGCTCGACCTCGTGAAAGATTGCGTCGCCATGAGCAACCTCCCGACCGGTGGGTACATCGTGGTCGGCGTTGATAACGCGGGCCAGCCGGCGCACGACCAGGCTGGGATCGACGTCTCCAAGTTCGACTCGGCGGCCTTGCGCGCGCGGATCGCCAGGTACACCGAGGCCACGGTCAACGTCATTAGTCAGCATCACGAGGTGAACGGCCGCGCTGTCGTCCTGATCTATGCAGAGCCGAATCCCGACGGTCTACCTGTGCCGTTTTCCAGTATTGGCCAGTACCAGCGGCCGGACAGGAGCATGGATACGGCCTTCCGCGAGGGGGAGATCGTGGTTCGCGAGGGGACCTCGAACGTCCGGCTGCGGTACTCGCACTGGACAGCGCTCATGCAGCGCTATCGCGAGAAGGTTCGTGACGAGGCCTTGCAAGACGCCAACACGCTCATTGGGCGGTTCGTCTCCGCGCTCGGTGAGAGCCGGGAGCCCGCCGGGAGGTCCACTTCCGTCCTTCCGCTCATGGTCGGTATGGACTGGGACACCTTCGATGATGCTCTGACTACTCACCTGGAAACCGACAGTACCGTTCGACTGCGGCGATTCCTCCGTGCCGCGGCCAACGACGCGAGCCACAACCTCCCGAGTACTTCAGAGGCAGATGATGCCCCGACGTCCGAGTACGAGGACTCGCTCGACGCGATTGCAGTTGTGGCAATCCAGGCGACAGTGCATGAACGCGCTGACATCTTCCAGCTTGCCGTCGATGCCCTGCACGACGCCTACACAGCAGGTGGACGCGCTCCCACAGTCGACGGCGGCAGTAACCCGCTCTCCGCCCGTCACTGGCTCGCGGTCATCGAGCGTGTCCTCGCGATCGGCCGAATGGTGATTGCCGACAAACGGTTCTCTTTCCTGCCGACACTGGTAGACCGCGAGGTAGCAGTGAGCAGTGGAGGGTATTCCTACGCCTCGTGGATCCGGCACGCACAGGTCACCGGGACCCAGCAGGGGCTTATCCCGGAGCGCGGCGGAAATCTGCTGTCGGCCGTGCGGCAACTGCTCGGTCAACGGTCATGGCTGCGACCGGATGTCGCCACACCGGTTGACCCTGAGCCCGGAAGCACCTTGGACCCGAACGACAGGTTGCTTAACGACCTGGCTCAGTTCGATCTGTGGTGGTGCGTGATGGCCCAGGCCCACAGGAAGCGCGAAATCGGGTGGGAGTTCTATCCCAGCTGTGCTGCCCTACACCAATACCGATGCCAGCCAGCAATCGACGCCATCGCCACCAACGACGCCGCGCGAGCAGCCGCTTTTCCCGGCGAGCAAATCACCACCATTGCCACTGCCTTGGCGGTCGTGCTCAAGGCGGCGGAGCGCGAGTCGTGGCAGTACGGCGGATTCTGGGCCGGCGACGCGGGCAGCAGCCCGGCCACGAGCTTCATTAGTCAGTACGCGAACAGCTGATGACACGGCAGCCCGGACATTCCGGGCTGCCCCGAACTCGAACCCTCGACCTTCTCATTACGAGTCCGCTTCCATGAGCGTCCACACACCGACGACCCCGATCCTGAGCGCTAGTTGTGCCCCGTGGTCAAGGGTCGTTGACGGCTGTTCAGGGTCCTCCGGGGGCCTCTGGGGGGCCTCGCCGTCCACACCGCTTGTTAGCAAATTCGCTGGCAAGGCCGCCCGCCTGCCACACTGGATGTGTGCCTCCTATAAGCCGCAGTAGCCGTCGCCGCAAATGGGCAGCGGCTGCGAGTTTGGTGGTAGCAGGCATTGCATCACCGGCTAGCGGTTGGACCGGTACACCGACCG
>NZ_DASRXP010000678.1:0-16563 GCF_035687465.1 Kribbella sp. | reverse complement strand
CGGGTCCAGATCCCGGCGGCCACCCCGCGGTTCAACTGGCGCGCCGGGCTGGGCGGCAGTGCCCCCGAGACAGCCGGCGCCGTCCTGCGGATCGGCACCGACGAGGGCGCGGAGGGAGTGGCCCTGTTCGCCAGGCCCGGTGCCGCGGCTCAACTCGAAGACCTCGTCGACCGGGTGTTCCGTGACGAGCTGATCGGCCAGGATCCCTACCAGCGGGAGTGGCTGTGGCACCGCGTCTGGGAACTCGACCGGATCCAGGAGCTGCCCCTTCCGGCGCTCGGCCTGATCGACGTCGCCCTGTGGGACCTGGCCGGGCGCGCCGCCGGCCAGCCTGTCTGGCAACTGCTCGGCGGACACCGCCGCTCGATCCCCGCGTACGCGTCGACCTCGACCTTCAGCAGCACGGAAGAGTTCCTGGACGTGGCCACCCAGTGCCTCGAGCTCGGGTATGCCGCGATCAAGCTGCACGCGTGGGGCGACGCACGCCGCGACGCCGAACTGTGCGCCGCCCTGCGCGACCACGTCGGCAGCGCGATCCCCTTGATGTACGACGGTTCGGCCGGCTTCGACCTGCCGGACGCGATCTACCTCGGCAAGGCGCTCAGCGACCTCGACTACCTCTGGTACGAGGAACCGATGCGCGAGTTCAGCATCACCGCGTACGGCCACCTCGCCCGCACGGTCGGGATTCCGCTGCTGGTGGCCGAGACCTCCGACGGCGCCCACATGAACTCGGCCGACTTCATCGGCGCGGGTGCCGCGACCTTCGGCGTCCGCGCCGGTACGACGCTTCGCGGCGGCATCACCGGCGCGATGAGAACCGCCCACCTCGCCGACGCCTACCGCCTCAGAGCCGAGGTGCACGGCTCCGACATCCCCAACCGGCACCTCTGCATGGCGATCTCCAACACCACGTACTACGAGTCCCTGGTCACCTCGACCGTCGTCAGCCGGGAGTCCTGCGTCGACGCGAACGGCCTCGTCCATGCACCGCTCACCCCCGGAATCGCCCTCCCTCCGCACCTCGACTACCCCAAGGCAGTGCGGCAGTTCGCCGCCTGACCGCAAGCCACTCCGCTCAGAAGGACAAGGCAATGAAGCTGTCGTCACCACCTCGCAGTACCGTCGCGGCCCTGTGCGCCACGATCGTCGTCACCCTGACCACCCTCGCCGCCTGCGCGCCCGCCGACACCTCGACCGCTCCGGCCGCCTCGTCCGCGTCCTTCACTCCCGCGCCCCAGGACGAATCCGCCAAGATCACGGTCTGGGCCGACTCGACCCGGCTGCCGGCCGTGCAGGCGTACCAGAAGTCGCACCCCGACGCGAAGCTGGACATCGTCACCTACGACGGCAGCGCGGACGGATCCACCTACCTGCAGACGAAGATCCAGCTCTTCGACCGGACCGGCTCCGGCTGGCCCGACGTGGTCTTCGCCGCTCCGACCGACGTCACCTGGGCGTCGGCACCGACCGGTCCGTCGGCTCAGGCCTTCGCCGCACCGCTGAACCAGGGCCTGGTCCCCCAGTCGACCCTCGACAACTTCGCCAAGGGATCCCTCACACCGTGTGAGTTCGGCGGCGGCACCTACTGCCTTCGCAATGACATCGCGCAGGTCGTCACCTGGTACAACAAGAAGCTGATGGACAGCTTCGGCTACACCGTCCCCACCACCTGGGAGCAGTACCAGGCCCTCGGGGCGAAGGTCGCCAAGGAGCACCCGGGCTATCTGCTCGGCGCTGTCGGGGACACCAACTCCCAGGAGTCCTACTTCTGGTCCAGCCAGTGCCCGGCCTTCAACCTGACCAGCCCCGACACGCTGCGGACCGACCTGCAGGACCCCCACTGCACCCGGATGGCGACCCTGCTCGACTCGATGGTCGCGAACGGTTCGGTCAGCAAAGACGCCTTCTTCGGCCAGAGCTTCGCCCAGCAGCACGGCTCGAAGGTCCTGATGGCCGTCGGCCCGTCCTGGTACGGGCAGTACCTGTTCAACTCCGCCTTCAAGACCCCTGCGGGTCAGATCGCGGCCGCCGCCCCGCTCACCTGGGACGGCGACCCGACCGTTGCCACCGGCAACGTCGGCGGCGGTATCTGGATGGTGTCGTCGCACAGCAAGAACCTGAAGAGCGCCACCGACCTGGTCAGCTGGCTCACCACCTCCAACGAGAACCAGGCGAGCGCACCGACCTACCCCGCCTACACCCCGGCCGCGACGGCATGGCTGGCGAACCCGGTGAACAGCAAGTACTTCGCCAACGACGTCAGCTCCGCGTTCCAGGCGGCCGCGAACGCCGTCTGGCCCGGCTGGTCCAACACCCGGTTCAGTGACGCGACCGCCTGGTCCAGCGTCGTCCTGCCCGCCTTGACCGCCGGTAAGACTCTGACCGCGACCCTGCCCGCCTGGCAGACCGCGATCGAGAACGAAGCCAAAGCGGCCGGATACACGGTCACGACGAAATGACCGAGGTCGGGCTGCGCGGGTCTTTCAGCGCACCCGTGGCAGGCGTCGCCCGCCGCCGTTCGCGGCGGCGGGCGGGCTCCGCGGGCTACTTCTTCGTCGCCGGCTATGCCATCTTGCTGGTCGCGTTCGGCATCGTGCCGACGCTGTACGCCTTCTACCTGGCCTTCACCAACGAGAAGGGCCAGTTCACCGGCCTCAACCAGTTCGTCAAGGTCGTGCAGGACTACCGGTTCGCGCCAGCGTTCCTGCACGTCGGCGTCTACCTGGTGCTCTGGCTGGCCATCCTGATGGTTCTCACGGTCACCGTCGCTATCATCCTGCGCGGCCGCCTGCGTCCCGGACTGTCGGCGGCGCTGCGCTTCCTCTACTACATCCCCGGAGCGCTTGCGGGCGTGGCGAGCGTCCTGGTGTGGCTCTTCATGCTCGATCCGTCGGTCAGCCCCGCGGCAGGTCTCTTGCGGTTGTTCGGTTTCGAGAGCTTCGCCCAGGTACTGGGCCCCGCGAACCTGCCGGTCATCTTCGTTCTGATCGCGTTCTGGACCGGCGCCGGCGGGTGGATCGTGGTGATGTACGGCGCTCTCAACAACATTCCCGACGACGTTCTCGAGGCGGCCCGGATCGACGGCGCCGGCGCCTGGAAGACGGCCCGGTACATCCAGATCCCGATGATCGGCAAATGGATCGCCTACATGGCGATCCTGGCCTTCGCGGGCGGCACCCAGTTGTTCATCGAACCGCAGATGCTGCAGACCGCGAGCCTGGGCCGGCTGGATCCTGCCTGGTCCCCGAACCAGTTGGCCTACGTCCTGGCCTTCCGGTACGGCGACTTCAACGGCGCCGCGGCGGTGTCCCTGATCCTGCTCGTGCTCGGCCTGATCTGCGCCGGACTGCTGGTCCGCCGATCCGGACTGTTCAAGGTGGATTCCGAATGACCACTGTCGACAACACCCGACCGGCCCCACGGGCCTCCCGCTGGATCTCCTTGGCCGTCACCGCAGTACTGCTGGTGGGCTTGCTGGTGTTCTTCGTCCTGCCGGTGATCTGGCTGCTGCTGGCACCGACGAAGACCGCCGCTGACCTCGTCAACCAGGGACCGCTGACCTTCGGATCCCTGCACAATGTCGGCCGGGCGTGGCACAACCTGACCTCGTTCCAGGACGGCATCCTGTTCGTCTGGTTGAAGAACTCGGCCATCTACTCGGTCGGCTCCCTCGTCCTCACCCTCGCCACCAGCGTGCCCGCCGGGTATGCGTTGGCGCTGACGAAGTTCCGGGGTCGTCGGCTGTTGCTGACGGTCACCCTGCTGGTGATGATCATGCCGTCGGCCGCGCTGGTGCTGCCGCTCTTCCTGGAACTCAACCGCTTCGGCCTGATCGGGACGGCCTGGTCGATCATCCTGCCGTTCTCGTTCTTCCCGTTCGGGGTCTATCTGGTCTACATCTACTACGCGACCAGCCTGCCGACCGAGATGCTGGAGGCCGCCCGGATCGACGGCGCCGGGGAATGGCGCACGTTCGTCTCCATCGCCCTGCCGCTGGCCAAGCCCGTGATCGCCCTGGTGGCCTTCTTCAGCTTCGTCGGGAACTGGAACAACTTCTTCCTCCCCTACCTGGTACTGCCGAGCACCAAGCAGTTCCCGATCCAGGTCGGGCTGAACCAATTGCTGTCCTCGACACCGTCGTTCAACCCGGTCGCCGGGGCCGGACTGAACATCACCAGCCCCGAACTCGCCCTGTCCATCATCATCGCGATCCTGCCGGTGCTCGTGGTCTTCCTGTTCTCCCAGCGGGCCCTGGTGTCCGGGATGCTGGCCGGCGCCACCAAGGGGTGAAGGCCGCGTGTGCAGTCATTGTTAGTCGGCTAAGTTTTCCGTTAGTCGGCTAACAATATCTGCGAGTTGTGGACCTGATCGAGCAGATCGCCCAGAAGTTCACCGCGAGGCGGTTCCCCGACGCAGCGGATGTGGCGGCGGCGATCGTCTTCCTCTGCTCGGCCCGGACCACCGCCACCCAGGGCGAGATCATCAGGGTCAACGGCGGCATCCTGACCACCGACTGAGCCGCTGTGCCGCGCGCAGCCCTCAGATGCGGGCTGCGCGCGACCGCTCCTTGTACCGTGGGTCCACGAGAGAGGAGCGGTGCGATGACCAGGGCATTGATCGTGGTCGACGTGCAGAACGACTTCTGCGAGGGCGGCAGCCTGGCCGTCAGCGGCGGTGCGGACGTTGCTTTCCGGATCGGCGAACTGCTGCACAAATGGCACCAGGCCGAGCCCGACGAGAAGCAGTACAGCCATGTCGTCGCCACCCGTGACCACCACATCGATCCGGGCAGCCACTTCTCCGAGACCCCTGACTTCGTCGATTCCTGGCCGCGGCACTGCGTGGCCGGTACCGACGGCGTCGGCTTCCACCCGAACCTCGACCCGCAGCCGTTCGACGCCATCTTCGACAAGGGCGAGTACGCCGCGGCGTACTCCGGGTTCGAGGGCAAGTCCCTCGACGGCCACGGCCTGGCGGACTGGCTCCGCGAGAAGGGCGTCACCCAGGTCGACGTCTGCGGCCTGGCCACGGACTACTGCGTCCGCGCCACGGCTCTCGATGCAAGCCGCGAAGGATTCGGTACTACGGTCCTGACCGGACTCACCGCAGGGGTGGCTCCGGCCAGCACCGAGAACGCCTTGGTGGAGATGCGAACCGCGGGCGTCACCCTTACCTGACCGGCGCTCCCGGACCGAGTGGGATCCCCAACGCCCACCAGGCAAGGAAGAGCAGCGTCCAGGCGACGGTCATCGCGACAGCCAGCGGGACGGTGTACGACGCGAGTGTGCCGACCCCGGCGTCCTTGCGATACCGCTGCAGGAATCCCAGCGCCATCACGAAGTACGGGCTCATCGGTGTGATCGCGGTCGACCCCGAGTCGGCGATCCGGAACAGCGCCTGGGTGGTCTCGGCCGGCACGTTCAGCAGCAGCATCATCGGCACCAGGATCGGCGCGGTCAGCGCCCACATCGCCGAACCGCTGGTGACCAGGATGTTGATCAGCGTCAGCAGCGCCAGGATGCCGAGGAAGATCAGCACCGTCGGCGCCCCGAGATCGCCGAGGACCCGAGCCGACTCGGCGGACAGCAGGTCGCCGATCCGGCTCCAGCTGAAGTACGCCAGGAACTGCGCGATCGCGAAGAACAGCACCAGTACCGGGGCCATCTGTTTGATGCCTTCGGCCATCAACGCCGGCACGTCACCGGCCTTCTGGATCTTGCCGACGGTGACGCCGTAGGTGATCCCGACCAGGCCGAACAGCACCGCCACGACCATCGCGATCCCGTCCAGGAACGGCGATTCGACGATACTGCCGTTCTCCCCGCGCAACGGTGAGTTGTGCGGCACCAGTACCGCGATGATCGCGACCGCGGCCAGGCCGAAGACGATGGTCGCGCGCCGGAGGCCGATCCGCTCGCGCACGGACAACTGCAGTGCTTCCAGATCGTCCAGATCCGCGTCGGCGTCCGGCTCCAGATCCGTCCGCTTGCTCAGGACCAGCCGGGTGACCAAGGTGATCACCAGTGCGAGCAGTACCGACGAGGCGATGTTGAAGAACCAGTTCGACAGCGGTGACACATAGGCGTCCGGGTCGATCGTCCGGGCCGCGGCCGTGGTGATGCCGGCGAAGATCGCGTCGTTCGGCGTCGGGATCGGGCTGGCGTCGTACCCGGAGGCAATCGAGGTGTACGCCACCACGATGCCAAGGATCGGCGACCGGCCGACCGCCCGGAACGCGAGCCCGCCCAACGGCACCAGGATGATGTACGCCGCGGCCGACGCGACGTGAGCCATCGTGCCCGCGAAGGCGACCGCGAACACCACCATCGAGGTCGGCACCCGGGACACGCTCACCCGCATCAGCGCCTGCAGGAACCCGGTCCGCTCGGCCAGCGCGACGCCCATGATCACCACCACGATGGTGGCCATCGGCGGGAACTCCGCGAAGTTCGAGATCGCGGTGGACACCGCCATCTGCAGGCCGTCGCCGGACAGCAGGTTCTGGACAGCGACGGTCTTGCCGTCCTTCGGCGACACCACGGACACGTCCAGCGCGGCCAGGATCGCGCTCACTACCCCGAGGATCGCGGACAGGATCCAGAACAGCCAGAACGGGTGCGGCAGCGCGTTGCCCGCCCGCTCGATCACTGCCATCCCCCGGACCAGGCGGGGTATGTCCTTCGTCTCGTTCGCAGTCGTAGTCATGTCAGTTCCTCAGCTTGTGGGCGCGGAAGAACGCCCCGATCAGCTCGTGCGCCTCGAAGGTCTGGGTGACGTAACCAGGTCCGGACGACGAGTCGGACCCGGGCCAGCTGTGACCACCATCAGTGACAGCCACGTGTACTACGTCCGCTCGGCATCCCTTGTAGGTCATCGTCAGCACGTCGTCGCCTTGCTGAGTCACCCGCGGCTCAGGTGTGCAGTGGTCACGAACTGCCCAGTCACGGACCCATGTCTGCACACTCGGGAGAGCCCGGGCGCCGTCACCGTCGTACGGGATGGTGGTGTCGCCGGTGCCGTGGATCGCGAGGACGGGCACCGGGCGGCTGGGCGCACATCGCTTGCCCTGTTGGTAGAACGCGCCGCTGACCGGGGCGATCGCGGCGAACCGGTCGGCCATCACACAGGCCAGGATGCCGGTGAATCCGGCGCCGTTGGACTTGCCGGTCGCGTAGACGGCGCTGGTGTCCACGCAGAAGCCGGCCTCGATCGTGTCGAGCAGGTCCGCGGTGAACTTGACGTCGTCGACCCCCTTCGCCGCGTACGGCGCGCCCTGCCAGGCCTGCTTGTCCTCGTCCCCGAGCACTCCGTTGGGGTAGGCAACGATCGCGTTCAGCTTGGACAGGTCGGAGAACGCCTCGGTGAACTCACCGGTCTTGCCGCGCCCGTGATAGACGACGATCAACTGGTACGACGTGCGCGCGTCGTACGAAGCGGGGAGATGCAGGCGATAGGTCCGGGTGATCCCACCGCTGACCAGCTGGTAGTCGGCGCCGGTACCGGGCTGTTGGTTCGGTTGTGTGCGGCAACCAGTACTGCGGGAGCTGTCAGCCGCAGTTGCCGGGAGCAACGGGGCACCGGCCACGGCGGTCACCAGGCCGGCCGTGACCACTCCGGTCAAGATGGTTCTTCTCAGGCGGGTGAGGTTCATCAGGGATGCCTCCTCGGGCAAGGCGGCCTGCAGGCGGGCAGGCGCGCGGCTGGAACGGCATCGGGCGCGTTCCAGTGAAGGGGAAACGGGAAGGACAGTGGGCTGCTGGTCAGGCCGTGAGGAGCTCGGCGGCGAAGGCGGCTATGCGGTCGGCGGCCGTCTCGACCAGGAGACGGCCTTGCTCGGCAGTGGCGCGTCGGGGGTCTCCCAGGACGCCACGCTTGTGGTACTCGTCGAACCCAACGGACAGGCGCGGGCCCTGCGCCTGTCGGGACAGCCGGGCCGGTGTGGTCAGCTCGTCGAGAGTGGTGGCACCGGGCTCGAGGCGTTCGGCCTGGACGAGCTCGGGGGCCAGGTACAACATCTGGGCAGTCTCCGCCTCACCGGCGTGGCCGTGGACCTGACTCACGTCGGTGATCAGGTCCGAGACAACCGCGGTGATCGGGGTCCAGGCGAACAGGAGATCGCTGCGAAGGTACTCCTGAGCCAGCACCGACAGGGCGGCGTTGTTCCCGCCGTGGCCGGTGATGACGAGGAACTGCCGCCAGCCGTGCTGGTACAGGCTGTCGACCAGGTCCCTCAGTACCTGCTGAAAAGTTGCCGGTGACAACGTCATGGTGCCGGCAAAAGCCATGTGATGCGGCGAAACGCCGTACGGAACAGCCGGAGCCAACACCGCTTGCCCCGCAAGGCGTGCAGTCACCAACTCGGCCACTCCAACAGCCCGCACGGTGTCGGTGGACATCGCCATCCCGCCACCATGCTGCTCCAACGCCCCCACTGGAATGATCACCAGCGGCGAACTCCGCACCGCCTCCGCGGCTTCATCCGTCGTCATCTCTCCCAGGCGCTTCATCATGAGTCCACCGGAAATGTCGCGGCTTCGACTGTCACGCGGATGTGGTCGAGGTGTTGGCGGGTCAGGGTTTCGGCGGCGGTCGCGTCGCCTGCCTGTACTGCCTCGAAGATCGCGCGGTGCTCTTCGTAGTCGCGGTTGCGGTTGTCGTAGAGCTGACGGATCTGTTGCTGCTCGCGCACCCGCACCTTGAGCAGTGACGCCAGCAGTTCCTCCACTACCGGGTTGCCACTCGCGGCAGCGAGCTCGACATGGAAGTTGAGCGCAAACGCAGGCCCACCAGGCGGCGTCAACGCGTTGGTGACAGCCGCCTCGAGCCGATCCAGCGACGGCACAGCGCCGCCAGCCTCGGCAGAGCCGGCGGTATGGGCGGCTTGAGCGGCCACGGCGGGCTCGATCAGGAGGCGGGCGCCGATCAGTTGCAGGACCGAGTCCTTGGTGATCGGCGGGCGGTGCGGGTTCGCCAGGACGACGTTGTTGATCGTCGGTCCGACGTAGGTCCCGGACCCGTGCCGGAATTCGACCGCGCCGGTCGCCTCCAGCTTCCGCAACGCCTCCCGAATGGTCGGCGTGGTGATCTCGAACCGCTTCGCCAGCTCCCGCGCGGACGGGATCGCGTCCCCCGGCCCCAACTCACGCTCGCGGATGATCCCCAGGATCGCCTCGGTCAGCCGATCCGACAGGCTCGGCGCAGCATCAACGGTTGAGTAAGTCACAAACTGACTAAATCACTTAGCCAATCACTGGTCAAGAGCCCGGAAGAAAAGTGTTCCGGGCCCCGGAACACCTCCGCCCACCGGGATCGCATCGTTGCTCTACTTCAGCTCAGGCCGGTTGTCCCGACCGGCCACCGCCCCAACAGTTGAAGGAGATCAACGATGTTCGCACTCCGCAGGAACCGTTTCACCGCCTCCGTGCTCGCAGTCGGCTTCCTGGCCCTCGGCGCGTTCGCGACGCACACCTTCAGCACCGCCGACAGTGGTTCGCAAGCGGTCTGCAGCCGCGCCTGCCCGTAAGCCCCAGCCGCACCCCTCGAGCTCCGCCCCCTGTGAGTGGCCAGTGCCCCACCTGGCCACTCACAGGCATTTCCGTCCCTCGAGACGGCATCGAGAACTTCTCGAGACGGCCACGGAACCCTGGTCTCATGATCGAAAACGCACTGGTCCTCTACGACTCGCTGCGTGCTGCCGGTCCGGCGATGCGCTTGTCCGACCTGAGCCGGTCCACCGGGCTGCCGAAGTCCACCACCCATCGACTCCTGCACGCATTGATCGCGTCCGGTCTGGTGGTCCGGTTCGGCGTCGGGTACGCCGCCGCCGAGCGCTCGGGCGACTCCGTCTCCCCGGCCGATGGACGGCGCGACCTGCTCCGCGGGCTGGCGCCGTTCCTCGGGGACCTGATGGTTCGGACCCGCCTGACCGCGAGCCTCGCAGTACTGGACGGGGCGGAGGTCGTGTTCGTGCATCGGGTCTATTGCCACGACAACGCGCCGACGCCCAGCGATGACTCGGGGCGTGCGAGTGCCCATCGAACTGCTTCCGGCCGGATGCTGTTGGCGCAGCATCCGAGGATCGCCTGCGAGCTGGCCGAGACGTGGAAGCTCGCCCCGGCCGAGGCTGCGGCTGTCCACTGCGACCTGGCCCGGATCAGACGCAACCAACTCGCCGTCGTCGACGCGGGCGGGATCAGTTGCCTGGCGCTACCAGTGCCCGTCGGGCCTGGTTGCCTGCCGATTGTTCTGGCTGTGAAGGGAAAAACAGGCACCTTCGATCATCAGCGCGCGCAGTACTGGCTGCGCCATATCGCCCAACTGGCAGCCCGATCGAGCCGCGACCCGGCCTTGGCATCGACCGGCTGACCGGTCATCATGAAACCGCGCGACCTGGGGCGGTAGGCCCTGCCCGAGTGGTGGATCGGAGCGGCCAAGGATGGGTGGAACCGGCGAACCGGGGATCACCGTCGACCTGCTCGGCCGGATCAGGGCGCTCGACGGCGACACCGAGTTCGACCTGGGCGCGCCCGGACCGCGCTCGTTGTTCTGCGTCCTCGCGCTACGCCCCAACTCGACGATCAGCCTGAGCCAACTGGTGGACGCGCTCTGGGGCGAGGCAGTGCCCAAGACGGCCGCGGGCGGCATCTACACCTACATCTCGGTACTCCGCAAAGCCCTCCAGCCAGGGTGGACCCGAAGTCAGGAGCACCGGATCCTCGCCGGCAAGCCCGGTGGATACTCGCTCGTCCTTCCTCCCCAAGCAGTCGATGTCGGCCGCTTCGAGGTCGCGGCCGCCGAGGCGAAACGCCGGTGGTCGGTCGACGACTTCCCCCAGGCCCTGGCGCAGTGTGATCGCGCTTTGGCGGAGTGGGGAGGTCCGCCGCTCGAAGGGGCGGTCGGACCGTTCGCAGCCGGCGAGCGTGCGCGGCTGGAGGCAGTCAAGCTCGATGTGGAGGAGATCCGCGGCGCGGCTCTGATCGAGACGACCTCGGCCGGCGACGCGGTGACAGCGCTGTCCGTCCTGACCCTCGCCAACCCTCTGCGCGAGCGGTTGCACGAACTGCTGATGCTCGCGCTCTACCGGACCGGTCGGCAGGCCGAGGCGCTCGAGGTCTATCAGCGGGTGCGACGGCAGCTAATCGACGATCTCGGAATCGAACCAGGGCCGGCGTTACAGGAGATGCAGGAGCGCGTACTGACCGGGGCGGGCGCCGCTGAACGGCTGACCGGACCGAGGGCGCCACTCGTCGTCGGCGTGATACCGGCGCAGCTGCCGCACGGGCCCGCGCACTTCACCGGGCGGGACGACGAAGTCCGCCGGGTGACGGAGCTGTGCGAGGCAGCGACGAGTGACGCGCTCGGTGGATTCACGCTGATCCTGGCGATCGACGGAACCGCAGGGGTCGGCAAGACGGCTCTCGCGGTTCACCTGGCCGGCAAGGTCTCCAGCTCCTTCCCGGACGGACAGCTGTTCCTCGATCTGCGGGGTTTCGATCCTCGTGCCGCGCCGCTGACCTCCGAGGACGCCCTCGATCACCTGCTGCGTGGACTCGGTGCGGATGCGGAGCTGCTCAAGCGGGACGCGGTCGCGAAGGCCGCGCTGTATCGCTCGATGCTGTCCGGTCGCCGGGTCCTGGTGGTGCTCGACAACGCGGCTGACGCCGAGCAGGTGCGTCCGTTGTTGCCGGGTTCCAAGGGATGTCTGGCCGTGGTGACGAGCCGGAATCGACTGGCCGGGTTGGTGGCCCGTGACGGCGCGACGCGCGTCAGCGTCGACGTGCTGCCGCCGGAGTCGTCCCTCGATCTCCTTCGCCGCATCCTCGGCCCTGAGGTCGTCGACGCCGACCCCGGGCCTGCACACGAGCTGGCCGCGTACTGCGGACATCTGCCGCTGGCCCTGCGGATCGCAGCCGAGCGGATCGCGGGCAGTGAGCACTACCAGCTCAGCGATCTCGTGCGGGAGTTGCAGAGTGATCGCCTCGACAGCCTTTCCACGCCGGACGATGAGTCGTCGGTGGTCCGGTCAGTGTTCTCGTGGTCCTATCGGGCCCTGAAACCGGGAGATGCCCGGGCCTTCCGCTTGCTCGGGCTGCACCCGGCCACCGAGATCGGCGTACTGGACGCGGCAGCCCTGCTCGCGCTCGACGGACCGGCTGCCCGGCGGCAGCTGGACAGTCTGGTCCGCTGGCACCTGCTGGAACAGGTCGGCCGCGATCGCTACCGCTTCCATGACCTGTTGCGGATCTATGCCGCCGAATGCGCCGAGCGCGACGAACCGGACTCCAGGTCGGCGATCGGCCGGCTGCTCGACTGGTACGTGAACTCGACTGTCGCGGCGCGCGAAGTGGTCGCCCCTGGGCTCGGCGAGATCGCCGTCACCAGCCCGGAGTACCCGGCGATGACCTGGCGGACGTACGACGTGGCGATGGCGTGGGCGGGCCGCGAACTGACCGCCCTTGTCGACGTACTGCGCCTGGCGGCGGACCGTGGATTCGACGAGCTCGCCGCGAGACTCGCCACCGCGCTGGGCGTGCTCTGCCACGGCACCAGCCGGTGGTCCGACTGGCTCCAGGTGATCGAGCTCGGCGAGGAGGCGGCCCACCGGATCGGTGACCCGATCAGCCTGGGCAGGTTGGCCAATGACACCGGGGTGGTCTACCACTTCCTCGGCCGGCACGACGAGGCCATTGCCAGCCACGAGACCGCGGTCGCGATCTTCACCGGTATCGGGAATCCGCAGGACCAGGCCGTGGCGACCAATCTCGCGGTGGCCTACTCGATGATGGGTCGGCACCTGGAGGCGTTGCCCCTGCTGGAGGACGCGATGCGGCTCGCCCGGGAGCAGGGGAACCGCTTCCTCGAGGCCTCGGTGGCGGACAACCTGGGCGCGGTACTGTCCGGGCTCGGGCGGCACGACGAGGCGATCGAGCACGGGCTGCACAGTCTGGAGCTGATCCGGGAAGAAGGTTCCGAGCACATGCTCGGGCACGCGCTGACCCAGGTCGGCGACTCGTGCCTGCGGGCCGGACGGGTCGACGAGGCGAGGCGCCACTACGGTGCCGCACTCGAGTTGTGGCGCGGCCTTGATGATCAGTGGGGCGAGGTCCGCAGTCTCGACCGCCTCACCAAGACCGCCGCCGAAACCTAGGCTGTGACGACGATGGGGCCACCGTTGGAGGTCAGCGACCAGTCGGTGGTGTGGAAGGCGTTCGGGTCGACCTCGCCGGTGGCGGTGACGTAGTCGATCATCAGCTGACGGATCTCCACCTGGCGGTTGTAGACCACGGGGGCCGTCTTGACGTGCGGGAAGTTGCCGCCGCCGGACTGACGATAGTTGTTCACTGCCACGACGAACTGCTGGTCCGCGGTCACCGCGACGCCGCCGTACTGGAGGTCGGTAATGCGGGAGCCGGTCGGCTTCGCGATGTCGATCTTGTACGCCAGCGGCATCGTCAGGCCGCCGAGGATGTCGTAGTTGTAGTCAGGCGTCCCGGTCGGCGCGGTCGGGGTCGGCGCGTTCGTCACCTGGTCCGAGGGGAAGGGTCCCGCGCCGGTGACCTGCTTGAAGTACTGCGCGGAGAACTCCAGGTAGTCCTTCACCTGGGCGCCGGTCATCGTCACCGCGAGCAGGGTGTTATCGAAGATGTAGAGCCCGGCCACATCGCGGACCGAGACATCACCCGCCGGGATCGCCGCCGCGCGGTTGAAGGGCGCCGCGATCGCGAGCACCGGCAACGTGGCTTGCGGAGTACCGACGAGGGCTTTGGCGACTGCGTCGGCCTGGACGAAGTTCACGAAGTCGAGTGCGGCCGTGTCCTCCCAGGGCGCGGTCGCGGCGGACATCGCCTCGGTGCAGGTGCCGACCTTGGCGTTGACGTACTCGACCACCTTGTCGTGGTCCTTCTGCAGCAGCCTGGTGACGCGCGGGTCCGCGGCGACGGTGTTCGCGTTCAGCACCTGGCTGTGCCGGGCGACCACCTTCCAGCGACCGCGGACCTTCTGCAGGTCCAGGTCGATCACGGCCAGCCGCATGCCCCACTTGAGCGGGTCGATCAGGACGACCTGGTCGCCGGTCTGCTTGTTGGTGACGTACCGCTGCGGGATCTCCTGGTGGGCATGGCCGACGAGGACTGCGTCGATCCCGGGGACCTCCTCCGCCATCAGGGCCGAGGCGTTCTCCGGGAAGGGGAGCGCGTCGCCGTACGAGGAGGACAGGTCCATGCCGGAGTGCGAGGACACGACGACGACGTCGGCACCCGCCTTGCGGATCCGCGGGACCCAGAGCTTGGCGAGCTCGACGATGCCGCCGAACTTGAGCTTGTTCTCGACGACCGCCTTGTCCCAGATCGCGATGCCCGGGTTGGTCAGGCCGAGGATGCCGACGGTGATCGGCTTCTCGCCCGGCACGTGGACCCGCTTCAGCACGTACGGCGGGAAGACGGGCAGACCCGTGGTCCAGTCCTGCGCGTTGGCTCCGAGCAGCGGGAAGTCCAGCTGTCGCTGGAACTTGCGGAGGATGTCCAGGCCGTAGTTGAACTCGTGGTTCCCGAGCGCGGCGGCGTCATACCCGATCTCGTTCATCGCGGCGGCCATCGGGTGCAGGTGGCCGCCGGTGATCGGCTGGATCCGGGCGAAGTAGTAGGCCAGCGGCGTGCCCTGGATGGTGTCGCCGGCGTCCAGCAGCAGCGGCTTCGGTGCCTTGCGGTCCTTGGCGAGCTGGTGGCGCAGGGCGGTGACGAGGGTGGAGATCTTCGCCAGGCCGATGTCGTTGTGCGCGGCATCGTCGTACTCGGCGTTCTTGAAGTAGTCCCAGTTGAAGACGTTGCCGTGCAGGTCGGTGGTGCCGAGCACGCTCAGCCGCACCGTCCTGGCCGACCCGCCACCGGCCGATCCGGCACTGAGCGATCCGGCGTAGGCGGGGGCCGCCTGGAAACCCGCAGCGGCCAGCGCCGTCGCGGCTGCGCCTCCGATCACCGTTCGCCTGCCCATCGTCGGCCGGTCGCCGTCTCTGTCCGTCATGATCCGCCTCACGCGTCGTCGAATATCGTGGCTCCGCAGCACCCTACGTGCGACACGCCCGGCGATGACGCCGGGATGGACCCGGGAGCACGAGAGGATGCCGCGCATGACCTTGCCGCCCGGCAAACTGTTCCTGCTTGCCGCCATCCTTTTCGGTGCCGCTCTCGCTCAGGCGGCCCGGCCGACCGACCACCCGGTCGCGGCAGCCGCGCCATCTGTCCGCCCGACCGCGCACGCACCGCTGACGGTCCCGGTCGGCAAGCGCACGACTCCCCCGAAGAGCCGCAAGACGCCTGCGACGACCCGCAACAACACCCGCACACCGCACACGGCCGACAGCGGGAAGGTGCTCTACCTGACCTTCGACGACGGGCCGCAACTCGTCTACACCCCTCAGGTACTGCGGGTGCTGGCGAAGCATCACGCGAAGGCGACGTTCTTCGTGCTCGGCCGGGAGGTCGCAGCGCATCCCGAACTGGTCGAGACCACCCGCAACCTCGGGCACCGGATCGGCAACCACACGTGGGACCACCCGCACCTGACCAAGCTGTCCGATGCGCGGCTCCGCCAGGAGATCGCCACCGGCGTGGAGTCGAAGTGCTTCCGGCCGCCGTTCCGGGAGACCAACGCTCACGTGCAGGCAGTCGCGGCGTCGTACCACCAACGCCAGGTGCTCTGGGACGTCGACACGTTGGACTGGGAGAAGCCGGGCGCGGCGAAGATCGAGCGCGCGATCCTGCGTGGAGCCCGGCCGGGCGCGATCATCCTGATGCACGACGGCGGCGGCGACCGCTCCGAGACAGTCGCGGCATTGGACCAGGCCCTCACCAAACTCACCGCCCAGGGCTACAGCTACCGCTCTCTGCCCTGCTGACCGCCGGCTTATCGTCCGCCTCGGCTGATTGCAGCGCGGCCCTCTGAGAAATGTTTGAGGGCTTGCTCGATCACGTGGACCGGCTGGTCCAGCGAGTTCACCAGGAAGAGGCCAGTCGGCTTCAGCAGCGGACTCGGCTTGACCACCGCCCGGACCGCCGCCTGATCAAGCCCCCGTACTCCGGCCGTGGTGGCGCCGATACCCGGCGCCAACTGCAGATCCAGCACGAACTGCCCGAACACCTTCGTCTGCTTGAACCCCCGCACCGTCGGCCACGGCAGAATCACCGGGTACGCCGCTCCGTCGCACGCCAACTCGAGTCCCTTGGGCGACATCCGCAGAGCCACCGGCGGCAACTCGTTCGCGGCGTACCAGCGCTGTCGTTCAGCATCCAGTCGCAACGCGAGCACCGTACTCAGCACCAGCGGCACCATGCTCGCCATCAACAACAACGCAAACGGCCACAACCCGGCACCCTGGAACGCGATCAGCGCGTACAACGCCCCAAGGATCCCCACGCCCCCGATCCCCAGCGTGACCCAAGCCCCCCGCCGCTGAAGCCGACTGACCATCGCCCGGCGCCGAACCACCGCATCCCGATCAATGCCGACAACAAATGTCTGCACCGGCGCCTGCTCACTCATCCCCCCACCCTCTCAGCCCCCCGG
>NZ_DASRXP010000677.1:0-6116 GCF_035687465.1 Kribbella sp. | reverse complement strand
CTCCGTCCGCGCGGCCCCCGCCGGCGGATACTTGCCAAGGGCAACTTCACCACGCTGTCCGGGGTGTCCCGGGCGCGTCGGGAGGCGGCCCGCGAACCCGCCGTACGGCGTTGGGAGGCGGCCGCCCGGACCCGCAGTACGGGCTCTGGCGCGCGACCCTCCGGGCGCGGACAATGCGTCTTATGCCGGACACGCAGGCCGCCCAGCCGTTCGTCGTCAGCAGGCGGCGACTCGAACCGACCACCGCCATGCTGTACGTCGGTGGCGTCATCTTCGCGCTGATGGTACTCCTCACCCTCGGCTGCATCGTGGTCGCGCTGGTCCGGGGCGACCCTGTCCGCGAGCCGCTGGAGGCGGTCTGGCTGTCCTGGTCCGGGATGCCGCTGATCTTCGCGGTCGGGCTCCCGGTCCTGATCCTGGTCGGCGTGGTGACCACGGCCGAGGCACGGGCCGAGGCCAAGCAGCAGCCCGAGGAGGTGGTGCTGTCGATCGACGCCGACGGCATCTACCTCGGCGGCAGCCGGCCGCAGCAGCTGCACTGGCCCGAGATCCAAGGAATCTGCCGGGTCGAGCGACTGTGGGACAACGGGGAGGGTGGCCTGAGCTGGCACCCGCATCTTGTGGTCATGCTGCTCCCGGAGGACCAACTGCCGCGCGACTCCAGCAAATGGGGACCCTCCAGGCACTGGCCCGGCACAGCGCACCTCTTCGGCCGCGAACTCCCCTACGACGACCTCGTCGCGGCGGTCCGGCAGCACGCTCCGCAAGTCCCCGTCACCGACCGCGGCCGGGTCCCCGACGAAGACCACTCACCCTCGTTCGACTGAACTGCTGGGCGTGCTGCCGGTCAACCCAACCCGATCAGCTCCGCGCCGTGAGCAGCTTTTCCAGGTCGCTCAGGGTGGCCATCGCGCCGATCGGACCGAGGCCGAGGAACCAGACCTCGTCGTCCACCCGGGCGACCTTGCCCGCCTTGACCGCGGGCAGTGCCTTCCACAGGTTGCCGTTGACGACGGTGTCCTCCGCGGTGGTGTTCGGCTTGCCGTAGCTGGAGTAGAAGATCCAGTCACCGTCCGCCTGGCCGATGTTCTCCTGCGAGATCTCGAGGGCCAGTTCCTGGATGTTCTGCACCTTCGGCCGCGGCAGCCCGATGTCCTTCAGGATCACGCCGATGAAGGACAGGTTGCCGTACAGCCGGATGTCACCCGGCCGGAACCGCACCAGCGAGATCGTCGGTGACCCGTCGACCTTGCTCTTCACCTCGTTCGCACGCTTCTGGTAGTCGTTCAGCACCTCGGTGGCCTTGGCCTCCTCGCCGAGCGCGTCCGCGACCAGGAGGAAGTCCTCTTTCCACGGGAACCCGGGCCGGATGCTCATCACCGTCGGCGCGATCGCGCTGAGCTTGGCGTACAGGTCGTTGGCGCGCAGCTTGCTGCCGAGGATCAGGTCGGGGTGCAGGTTCGCGATCGCCTCGAGGTTGAGCTCGGTGACCCCGCCGACGGTCTTGATGTCCTTGGCCTTGTCCGCCAGATAGCTCGGTACGCCGTTCTGCCCGGCGTTGGTCGCCATCCCGACGGGAGTGATCCCGAGCGCCAGCACGCCGTCGAGCTCACCGCTGTCCAGTACGACGACCCGCTCGGGCTTCTTGTCCAGCTTGGTCTCGCCGAGGGCGTGCTTCACCGTCCGCGGGAACACCCCGTCCGCCGCGTCGGAGCCGAGCTTCGCCGTCTCCGCGTCCGCGGTCGAGAACAGCCGCCCGCCGGTCGCGACCTCGGTGTCTCCGGGCCCCGCGTCGGCCTTCGTACCGCCGCCTCCACCGCAGCCGGCCAGTACTACAGCCAGTGCCAGTGATGCCGCCAGCGCGCTCCCGATCCGGCTCCTCATGCCAGTCCCTTCCTCGCCCGAAGTCAACGGTTGAGAGTACAACAACTTTGGGTAGGCATACCTAACAGGGTTAGAACACTCACAGCGCCAGGTCGACGCGCTCCCCCGCAGCGAGGGTGAGCTCGACTGTCCGCTCGAGATCGGTACCGAAGCCGATCCGGAACACCCCAGGTACGTCGGCCTGCACCGAGGCCGCGGTGAGCTGACCGTTGCGCCAGGACACGTCGAAGGACAGGCCGCCACGAGCCCGCAGACCGCGGAAGGAGCCGTCAGGCCACTCGGCAGGCAGCGCCGGAAGCAGACGGATCACATCGGTATGGCTCTGGATGAGCAACTCGGCGATACCGGCCGTCATGCCGAAGTTGGCGTCGATCTGGAAGATGTCGGCGTCGCGGTTCAGCAGGTTGTCCGACGCCAGCGTGGACAGGTAGTGACGAACCGCCCCAGCGGCCTTCTCCGGCTCGAGAAGCCTTGCCCACAAAGCAGTCAGCCACGCGCTGGTCCACCCACCAGGAGCACCACCAGACGTCCGTACTGCGAGCGCGGCGCGCGCGGCGGCAGTCCATTCCGGCGTACTGACCGGGTCGATCTCGGCACCCGGGTAGACGCCGTACAAATGGGACTGGTGCCGGTGGTCCGGTTCGGAAGGCGGCCAGTCGGTCGGCCATTCCATCAACCGACCGTCCGGCGCGATCGGGATTTCGGGCAGCCGGCCCACTGCGGCCTGGATCCGCGTTGCCAGGCCGGTCGACAGCCCCAGCACGCGCTCCGCCTCGAGGACGTTGCCGAAGAGTTCGCGCAGCAGCCAGATGTCGTACGTCGTGGTCAGGTCGACCGAGGCCTTCTGGCCCGACGGCAGGATGAAGTGATGCTCCGGAGCGGTCGACGGGATGAACCGCAGCCGCCCGTCGGAGTCCTCCACCAGCATCGCCAGCACGAACTCGGCCGCGCCGGCCAGGATCGGGTACGCCTTGTCGCGCAGGTACTCCTCGTCCGGGTGGAACCGGTAGTGCTCCATCAGATGAGCGGACATCCAGACCCCGCAAGTAGCCGCCATCGCCCAGACCGGGTCGTCACCACCTTCTCCGACCGGCCAGGTGGCTTGCCAGATGTCCGCGTTGTGGTGCGACACCCACCCGGGAGCGTCGTACAGGATGCGGGCCGTCTCGGCGCCGGATGCGGCCAGGCCTTCGAGCAGGCCGACCATCGGGTCGAAACACTCACGCAGACCGGTGACGTCGGCGGGCCAGTAGTTCATCTGGGTGTTGATGTTGTTGGTCCAGTCGCTGGCCCACATCGGACGGCGGTCCTGGTTCCAGATGCCCTGCAGGTTGGCCGCCTGGGTGCCGGGGCGGGAGGATCCCATCAGCAGGTACCGGCCGAAGGCGAAGGCCAGCGCGACCAGGTCCGGATCGTTGCCTCCGGCCCTTACCGCCTGGAGGCGTTCGCCGGTGGGCAGGTCGACCGGGTCGCCGAGGGTCAGCTCCGCACGGTCGTAGAGCGGGATGTGGTCGTCGAGGTGACGTTGCCGCAGCTTGTCGGGAGCAACGGCGTCGAGCAGCCGAACCGCCTCGGCCAGCGGCTGAGCCAGATCCCTTCCAGGCTTGACGGACCAGCCCTCGAAAGTGCTTGCCGCTGACAACACCAGGGTCACCGAATCGGCGCCCTCGATGGTGATCCCACTATGGCTGGTTCCGATCGCGCCGCCCTCGGCGAACGCGCGGAGCGCCACACCGAAGCCGATGCCGTGATCGTCGACGTACCGGATCGGGTCCGGGCTGGTCCGGTACTCGATGGTCAGGTCGGAAGGCGCGCGACCGACAGCGGCAACCGTCCTGCTGTCGAGCACCGACGGCTGCACCGGATGGTCGCTGCCAAAGGCAACCTGGAGGTCGACGGCATCCGGACAGTCCGCGGTGATCGTCCACACCAGCACCTGGTCCGGCGTGGAGACGTAGGTCTCGCGGTGGTATCGCACTCCCCCGCGGGTGTAGTCGACCGCGACGATGCCGGTGCGCAGCTCCAGGCTGCGGCGATAGTCCTCCGCCTCGCCGACTTCCGTGATCAGCAGATCGCCGAGCGGCTGGAAGGACTCCACCAGCGGTCCCTGCAGTGCGCGGCTCCGCTCGGTCGCAGCGAACTGGTCGCCGTCCTCGAGCAGCAGCCGGCGGATGTCGGCCAGTACTTCGGGACCGTCCGTCACCTCCAGCTCCCGCGGGCCGTCGCCGGACCAGACGTCGTCGAGGTTGAGCGCGATCCGCTCGTCGGCGACCCGGCCGAAGACCTTCCCGCCGAGGTGCCCGTTGCCCACCGGCAACGCCTCGAACCAGTCGGGCGCGGGCGTGCGGAACCACAGTTCGTGAGACATCGCTTTCCTCATAAAGAGAGTCACTCAAGGAGCAGCCGTGCCGGGGAGCCAAGTTGGTCGGCTCCCCGGCACGGCCGGGGTGGGGGGCTTACTCGGGTTACTTGCTGCCGGACTTGTACTTGTCGTACGCCTGCTGCTGGATCTCCAGGTACCGCTTCATCCCGGTGCTGTCGAGACCCTTCACGAAGGCGTCCCACCCGCTGTCGATGTCCTTCGATCCCGTGATGAACGCGAGCTGGTTCTGCGAGACATAGCTGTCCAGGTTCGTCTGCAGCGTGGCCAGCTCAGCGCCCAGCGCCGGGTCCGGCCAGACCGAGGCCAGCGGGAACTGCTGAGCCTTGTCCTCGTGACCCTCGTACTGCTTGGTCGCCTGGAACAGCCGCCGTTCGAGGCCGGCCTCCGAGTAGATGTCCTTCGGCACGACCTGCGCGTTGCGGTAGCGGAGCGTGTTGTTGTACTGGCCCATCGCGCCCCAGTTGATGTTCTTCGGCACCTGGGGACCCTGGATCGGCTTGTACAGCGGCGTGGCCTTCTCGTCCAGGGCGATGTCGCCAGGAGCAGGCTTGGTCCAGCCCACGCCTTCCGGCCCCATGTTGGTGTTCATCTGACCCTCGTCGGTGTAGATGTAGTCCAACATCTTGATGGCGGCGACCTGCGCCTCCTTGCTGGCCTTGTTGGTCAGCATGAAGGTGTAGCCGGTGGAGGACGGGTAGTTCAGGCCGGTGTAGCTCTTGCCCTCGGGGCCGGTCAGCGGCGGCACGGCGTCGTACTGCTTGTCCCTGCCGTCCTTGGAAGCGGCACCGAGCTGCACGAAGATGCCCGGGTACAGCACCGGAACCGAGCCCAGGGTGATCGCCTTCGGGTTGTTGCCCTGCGCCTGCAGGGCGGCCGCGGTCTGGGTGAAGGCCGCCTGGTTGATCAGGCCCTCCTTGTAGAGGGAGGCGATGTACTTCAGCCCCTCCTTGTACGCGTCCTTGCTGACCGGCGTGACCACCTTGTCGCCATCGAGCGAGACCAGCGACCGGACGCCGGTCTTCGCACCGATCGGGTCGAACAGGAAGGCGTTCATCAGGTACCCGAGCAGGGTGCTGTCCTGCGCGTCGGTGGTCAGCGGGATCTCGTCGGCCTTGCCGTTGCCGTTGGGATCCTTGGTCTTGAAGGCCTGCAGGACGGTCCGCAGCTCCTCGGTCGTCTTCGGCATCGGAAGGCCGACCTTCTTCAGCCAGGTGGAGTTGATCCAGAGCTTGTCCGGATAGGTGCAGTGGTAGCAGTCCGCCCACTGCGGCAGCGCGTAGATGTGGCCGTCAGGGGCGGTCGACATCTCCTTCAGCGTCTGGTTGGAGTCCAGCGCCTTCTGGATGTTCGGCGCGTTGTCCTTGATCAGCTGCTCCAGCGGCAGTGCGACGCCCTGCTTGCCGTACTTCAGCACCTCGGTCTGGGTGAAGGCGTCGACCCACGGAATCAGGAAGAACAGCGCCGGGTAGTCACCGCTGGCCAGGGCGATCTGTCGCTTCTCCTTGGCCGGCCCGGCGTCGAACGTGGTCGTCTGCCACTTGAACTGGATCTTGAACTTGTCGCTGACCAGCTTGGTCACCTGGTTGGTGTCCAGGTTCATGGTCGGGTCGGAGGGCGAGAAGGTAGTGATGATCGTCTTGCCGTCGGCCGTCGTCTCGTTTTTCGCCCCGTCGGCCGACTTGTCGGAGCTGCACGCCGCCAGGGCTAGTGCGAGGACCGCCGCCAGCGCGGTCACCTTGCTCAGGGTTGAGCGCATTTCGGTTGTTTCCCTTCTGGAACTGAACAAGAACAAGTGCCGTGTTTGCGGGGGTCGCTTAACCCTTGACCGCGCCGACCATCACGCCCTTGG
>NZ_DASRXP010000676.1:0-10353 GCF_035687465.1 Kribbella sp. | reverse complement strand
GTGATGACACCGGAGAACATCGCGCCGGCGAGTAGGCCGGCGACGAAGATGGGTAGTTTGTCTCGCCAGACCGACGAGCTCAGCAGATCGGCTGAGTTCAGGCTTCAAACGGAGCCGGACAGGGAGAAGGCGGAGATCATCCCCAGCAGTACCCAGGCTGCCGGGGCGAGCGTGCCGCTCCAGATCTGGTGCGCCGCGAGCACGAGTGCTGCGCTGATCACCAGACCTGTCGCGACCCGCGTCGCGGGAAACCTGACGATCAAGGATTCGACCAGGAGCAGATGTAGAAGGTGCTTGCGCCACAGGTGGCGACAACCCCGTCAGCACAGCGGTACGGAGTGCCGCTGTGGGTCCAACGCCAGGCGTTTCTCTTGGCATAGGTACCGCCACCGCACTCCTTGACGGCGTAGGAGTTCCAGCAGGTGCCGGAACCTCTCAAGAACCAACCGTCGCTTCCGCAGTAGCTCCTCGAATAGGTACCTCCGACGCACACCTTGGTGTTGTTGTTGTAACCGGGCCAGCCGGCGAAGTTGGCGCAGCCCTGGTGCTCGTTGCCCACCACCGCGCTGGCGATGTTTCCCTTGCTGGGCGGCAGGGCCGAGAGGATGTTGATCGCGAGTGCGCCGCCGAGTGCACCGGCAGACTTGAACATGGTCCGCCGCGACGGCTTCATCTTGCCGAGTGAGCTGCTCGCCTGACGGACGGCGGGACCAAGGTCTGGTCCGTCGTCGTCAGCCGACGGAACGGCCGCCCAGTACCGGGCGGCGTCAGTGATCGTCATGCGTCAACCTCCATTGCGACAGGGTTCGAAGTCTTCGAGTCGATTTCGAGCAGGGTGTCGAGGTCTTCGTCGGAACCGACCACGCGGCGCCATTCCTCGGTGCCGTCCGGTGCGTACCTGACCAGCGACGGCATCGCGCCGACGCCGAGCGCACCGAGCAGTTCGGCATCCACGATCGGGGTGATCCCGGCGTCGGAGATCCAGTCGGAGCAGCCAGTCGCGCAGAGCACCACCAGATGGCCGGCCGCGGTGGCCCCGGCGCCCGCGTTGAGGTGGCGAGTGCGGTCGCGGCACTTGTCGCAGTGCTCTGACACCACCAGGACGAAGGTCGGCAGTCCGTCGTCCGACCGGAACCTGGCATTGGACCTGATGACGGTCGGCGCCGGCGCACCGGATTGTGCCCGCACCAGAGCGGCCTGCAGTTCGCGAACCGTCTTTAGCAGGGCGGAGAAGGCGAAGAAGAGCAGTGCGGTGCCCAGGAAGGAAAGGACCGCCAGTGAATTGATCGCGCTCTGCACGTCAGTTACTCAGCGAGCAGGTCAGGGAGCCGGCGACGGAGATGAACTTGGGGTCGTCCGGCTGATAGGTGATGACCGAGGTCGCTGTAGTGTCGTTGACCACGTAGGCCGTCCGGGTCAGCAGCGTGCCCTGGTCGTCCCGGTCGTCGAGGCGCCACATCGAACCACCGCGAACCTGCTTGCCCTGCGAACGGGGAAGGGTCTCGGCGGCTTCGGCGATCGGCCTGATCTGCACTGAGCACAGTTGGTCGATGACATTGGTCGCCAGCAACCTCCCGTGCTCGAGCCCTGAGCCGGCCAGCGGCAGCAGGGTCAGGCCTTCCACGGCGTCGTCGATCGCGAACTTGGACAGCATGTCCATGAAGACCTCGAGCGGAACCCCGACGCCGCCGACATAGCTGGAGATCTCGTTGTGCGGGCCGACCCAGACCATGGTGGTGCCGGCGTGCTCCGGATCCTCCATGGACACGATGCGACCTCCGTTCCACGAGGCCTCGCGGATTTTCAGCCGCTGCCAGTCGCCGAGTTCCTTGCTGATCAGCTCGGCCGACCCGGCGGGCGTGATGTTGAACCGCTGGGCGCCGCCCTGTCCGAACAGCCAGGCGATGTAGGCCCAGCGGCCGTTGAAAGGCAACGGGTTTCCCTCGACGGACAGAGTCTGACCGTTGGGCGCGCGTACCTTCATTTCTGCTACCTCACTCTTTCGATGGCAGGGCGGATTACGCCGACGGAGCAGGTGGATCGGGAGGTCAACGGCCTCTCTGTTGGTGGAAGAAAGCAACAAGTACAGGGAGTGTGTCGTTTGTAACCTGCAGTGTCCAGAATCCAGCTGAGTCTGCTTCTCGGCTTGCTCCGAAGTAGTTAATTTGCCCGCATTTGGGGGCGTCGGCCTCGTCACCCGGCCATTCCGGAAACGATGGCGGTGGACGTTCTGCCCAGGAACCTCGCCGCGACTCGGTAGGCTTTCGGGGTGAGTCTTGCTGTGCGGGTGATTCCCTGTCTGGATGTCGATGCCGGCCGGGTGGTGAAGGGTGTCAACTTCGTGGACGTGCGGGACGCGGGGGACCCGGTCGAAATGGCGCAGCTGTACGACGCCGAGGGCGCGGACGAGCTGACGTTCCTCGACATCACCGCGTCCTCGGGGTCGCGGGAGACGACGTACGAGGTGGTCGGACGGACGGCCGAGCAGGTGTTCATCCCGCTCACGGTCGGTGGTGGAGTGCGCGAAGCGGCCGATGTGGACCGCCTGCTCCGGGCCGGGGCGGACAAGGTGGGCATCAACACCGGCGCGATCGCCCGGCCGGCTGTGATCCAGGAAATCGCACACCGGTTCGGTAACCAGGTGCTCGTGCTGTCGCTCGACGTCCGCCGCTCCGCGGACCAGCCGAGCGGGTTCGAGGTGACGACGCACGGTGGTCGCCGCTCCGCCGGGCTGGACGCGATCGAGTGGGCGCGTCAGGGCGCCGAGCTCGGGGCGGGGGAGATCCTGCTCAACTCGATGGATGCCGACGGCACCAAACAGGGCTTCGACCTGGAACTGATCCGCGCGGTCCGCGCGGTGGTCGACATCCCGCTGATCGCCAGTGGGGGAGCGGGGAAGCCCGAACACTTCCCGCCCGCGGTCGAGGCGGGCGCGGACGCAGTACTGGCTGCGAGCGTTTTCCACTTCGGGGAGTTCCGGATCGCCGATGTGAAGACGGCGCTGCGTGATGCCGGCGTCGTGGTCCGGTGAGCGAGGTGATGGCGCAGCGACCGGAGCACACCACCCGGCTGATCGCTGACGTCGAGCAGGAGCTCTCGATCCTGCTACGCCGGGCCCGCTCGGCGCAGATGCTGCTCGCCCGCCGCGTGCACCCGGAGATCGACGCGGCCGGCTACGCGCTGATCTCCCAGATCGAGCTCGGTACTGCGAGCGGTGGTGCCGGGGTCCGCGCCTCGGACGTGTCGCTCGCCCTCGGCCTGGACAAGTCCACGGTGAGTCGCGGCATCACCCAGCTGGAGCGGCTCGGCCTGATCGAGCGGATCGGTGATCCCGACGACGGCCGGGCCCGGCTGCTCCGCCTGACCGCCACCGGCGCGGACCGCTACAACGCCATGCGGGCCCAGCGTCAAGCAAGCTTCCGGGCGATTCTGGATCGCTGGGACACCAAGGAGCTGACCGATCTCGGTCGCCTGCTGGGCCGCCTCAATGCCGACCTGAGCTGGCCCGACTCCAGCCAGTAACGACCGCCCGACGATCTGCTCACATGGTTGCAGAAACCAACTATTAACTATATGGTTGGGTTATGCAACTAGCCCAGCAAACCTCTGTCCCGGGGGTCGAACGGGACCTGCCCGTCCAGGAACTGATCGAAGGCGTCAGTGCGCTGATCAGGGCCGTGCGTGGCATCGAACACCGGCAGCTCTGGCCGAACTCCGGCCTGCGCCGGGCCGATGCCAGTGTGCTCAAGGTGCTCGCCAAGGACGGCGAGCAGCGCAGCGGTGACCTTGCCGCCAAGCTGCACGTCGACCCCTCCGTGGTGAGTCGCCAGGTCAGCGCGCTCGAGTCCGACGGCCTGGTGAGCCGTCGGCCCGATCCCGCTGATGCCCGCGTCTGCCTGGTCGCGCTCAGCCCGACCGGCCGGGAGCGGCTGGAGGCGCTCTTCGCCGGCTACACCCGTCGGCTCCGGGCCGACCTGGACTGGGATGACGAGCAGATGGCCGCGGCCGCGGAGGTACTGCGCCGCGTCGCGGATGCCGTCGGCCAGGCCAACCGGCGCGAGCAGTCGAGCACCACCTAGAACGCAGCCCCTCCAGCGCCACCCTGCCTGTGAGGCCGCGCCGCCCAACGCAACTTCGAACTGGAGACCGATGACTGTCACCGAGACCCGGCTGCAGCCGCCTGCCGCACCGGAACTCACCCACCGCGAAATCCTCGAGATGCTGATCGGCCTGCTGGCCGCGCTGTTCACGGCGATGCTCAGTGCCACCATCGTCAGCAATGCCCTGCCGACGATCATCGCCGACCTGGAAGGCAGCCAGACGCAGTACACCTGGGTGCTGACCGCAAGCCTGCTGGCCACCACGGTGTCGACCCCGATCTGGGGCAAGCTGTCCGACCTGGTGAGCAAGAAGCTGCTCGTCCAGGTCGCGATCACCATCTTCGTGATCGGCTCGGCTCTGGCCGGCGCCGCCCACAACGTTCCCTTCCTGATCGGCGCCAGGGTCCTGCAGGGCCTCGCGATGGGCGGCCTGATGGCGCTGGCCCAGGCGATCATCGGGGCTGCGATCCCGCCCCGCGACCGTGGCCGCTACGCCGGCTACATGGGCGCCGTGATGGCGGTCGCCACCGTGAGCGGCCCGTTGATCGGCGGTGTCATCGTCGACACCTCGTGGCTCGGCTGGCGCTGGTGCTTCTACGTCTGCGTCCCGCTGGCCGTGGTCAGCCTGGTGATGCTGCAGCGCTACCTGCGCCTCCCGCTGGTCAAGCGCAAGGTGCGAATGGACTACCTCGGCGCGATCCTGATCAGCGCCGCTGCCAGCCTCCCGCTGCTCTGGGTCACCTTCGCCGGTCAGAACTTCGACTGGATCTCCTGGGAATCGGCGCTGTTCGTCGGCGGCACGGTCCTCCTCGGGATTCTCGCCGTGATGGTCGAGAGTCGCGCGGCGGAGCCGCTGGTTCCGCTGAAGGTCGTCCGCGAACGCACCACCGCGCTGGCGATCGTGGCCAGCCTCGCTGTCGGCGTCGCGATGTACGGCAGTGCGCTGTTCCTCGGCCAGTACTTCCAGATCGCCCGCGGCTACAGCGCGACCGAGGCCGGGCTACTCACCATCCCGATGATGCTCGGCTCGTTCCTGGGGTCGGTCGGCGCCGGGCAGATGATCAGCCGGTTCGGCAAGTGGAAGCGGTACCTGGTCGCCGGCGGCATCCTGATGGTGGTCGGCCTCGGCATACTCGGCACGATCGACCACACCAGCCAGTACTGGTACGTCGGCACCGGGATGCTGGCGATGGGCCTGGGCATGGGGATGATGATGCAGAACCTGGTCCTCGCCGTACAGAACACCGTGGATGTCAGCGAGATCGGCGCGTCCAGTGCGTCGGTGACGTTCTTCCGGAGCCTGGGCGGTGCCGTAGGGGTGGCAGTCCTGGGCGCCATTCTCGCTAGCCGGGTCAAGGATCTGCTGATCCAAGGGGTGCTCGCAGGCCCCGGCGGAGCCGAAGCGGCGGGCAAGCTGCAGGACGGTGGCGGCACCAGCTTGCTGGACGTCAATCACCTGCCGCCGCAGCTCGCCGAACTGGTTCGCCAGTCCTACGGCGACGCGACCGGCCGGGTCTTCCTGATCGCGGCGGCCTGCGCCCTGGTCAGCCTTGTCGTGGTCTTCTTCATCAAGGAGGTCCCGCTGCGCCGCACGGTCGCCAAGCTCGACGAGCCGGTCGAACTCGACTGAGTCACAGCCGGCCGGGTTCAGACCCGGCCGGCTCCGGCAGCAGTCCGGCGGGTGGTTCCAGGCCTTCGAGATCACGGGTGCGCAGGATGGGCGACCCGACCAGCCACAGTACTGCGAAGCAACCGCCCACAGCCGAGACCAGCAGGGTCTCCCGTACTCCGATCCATGTCCCGAGCAGGCCGCCAACCACCGCACCCAGCGGCCGGATCCCGTAGTTGATGCTGCTGAAGGCACCCACCACCCGGCTCCGCATGTGTTCATGGGTGACGGCGGCCTGCAGGGAGTTCAGCGGGACGTCGAAGCACATCACCGCGAACGCGGCAACGAACCACGCGGCCCCTAAGGCGGTCGCGCGGGCCCAGGCCGGCCCCGAGGCGAGTGCGGCGATAGCGGTGGCCGCGGGGAACACCACAGCGCTCACCGCGATCAGCCGCCCCGCACCCAGTACACGCGCCAGCGGTCTGGCAGCCAGCGCGCCGATCAGGCCGCCGGAGGCACCGATGCCGAAAGCGATACCGATCACGCCTGCTGACAGCTCCAGATCCCGGCTGGCGAACAGCACCAGCAGCGCGAGGGCCATCAGGTTGAAGAAGTTCACCGTGGTCGCGCAGCCCAGGCTGCTGCGCAGGTACGGGTGCCGCAGCAGATACCGCATCCCTACTCGAGCCCTTCGCAACAGGGACTCCTGCGCCTCGTCCGGTGGGCCTGGTTCCGTTTTGAGCCGGCTCACCTGGATGGCTGAGAAGGCGAAGGACAGGGCGTCCACCACGATCGCCACCGGCGCCGTCAGCCACTGCACCAGCAGACCACCAGCCGCGGGACCGGCCATGAAGGAGATCGACCTCGTCGACGAGAGCTTGCTGTTCGCCTCCAGGTACTGGTCTCGCGACACCAGCCGCACGAAGAACGACGCATAGGCCGTGTTGAACACGACGTGGGCGGTGCCGGCCAGGATCGCGATCAGGTAGAGCTGCGTCAGCGTCAGCAGGTCGAGCCAGTACGCCGCCGGCAGGGTCAGCAACACGATCGTCCTGGTCAGGTCGGCCGCGATCATCAACGGCCGTTTGTCGCGGCGCTGGTCCACCCAGGTGCCGATGAACAGCGCGGCGAGGTTCGGCAGCCACACCGCCGCCGTCAGGAAGCCGACCTGACTCGGCGAGGCGTCGAGCAAGGTCACCGCGATCAACGGCAGGGCGAGTTCGCTGATCCGGTCACCGCACTCCGAGACGGCCTGCGCCGACCAGAAGGTCCGGAAACTTCGGTCGCGCCACAGACTGGGGGCAGGCAGGGTTTTCATCGGGCGGCGGTCCTCACGGGTCAGTTAATTGCTTCGGGCAAGGAAAAACGGAGGATCCGGACCGACCGGGCGTCCGGCGGCGCGCCGTCGTCGCCGCGCCGCACATACGGCGCGAACAGATCCTGTACTGCGTTCTCCAGCGCCTCGGCTTCTTCCTGGGTCACCACCAGCCGGGTGTTCGCCGAACCGGCCAGGCGGCTCCACTCCGGGTCGAGCCCGGGTTCCACCTGCGCGAGCCAGTGCTGTGCCGACTCGAGCGCCTGGTTCATCATCTCGGCCCGCAGCAGCCGGCCTGCCTCGGCGCCTTCGGGGGTTGCGGGCATGTCGAACCGGAACCCCCGGGCCGCCGCTTTCCACCAGCGCTGACGCTTGTCCGCGGTGCCGTCCGGCGCTGGCCCGTCGCTGACCAGCCCGAACGACGCGAGGTGGCGCAGATGCCAGCTGGTCACCGACGGCGAGGCGCCGACGTGCTCCGACAACTGGGTCGCGGTGGCGGGGCCGTTCTTCTGCAGATAGCTGAGCGCGGCCAGCCGGACGGGGTGGGCCAGCGCCCGCATCGCCTGCGGGTCGGTGACCTCGAAGTCGCCGTACGGATTTCTGAGAGACATGTTTCGAGAGTAACCTCTCACATCTCTTTTCGCACTATTCTCGGGGAAGTGGTGGAACCGGATGGGGTGGCTGCGCGTGGTAGCGGTGTGAGGTATCTCGAGGCGGATCCACAGGCGGAGGTCGCGGCGCTCTACGCGCGGACCTGGCCGCGGCTGGTCGGCGTACTGGTGTCGATCGGCGGTTCCCGCGCGGAGGCCGAAGAGGTCGCCCAGGACGCCTACCTCAAGCTGCTGAGCCAGTGGGACAGCATTCGCCGGTACGACGATCCGGAAGCCTGGGTGCGGGCGCTCGCAGTACGGACTCTGGTGAGCAGGTTGCGGCGGCGGCAGGTCGCCGCGAAGTTGCTGAGCAGGACCGGGGAGGTGCGAGAGCCAGGTGGGGAAGCCTTGGATGTGGCGGAGGTGCTGGCCAGGATTCCTCCCGGCCAGCGAGCTGTCGTGGTGCTGCATCACGTGATGGATCTACCGATGGAGCAACTCGCCGACGAGCTCGAACTACCGCCCAGCACAGTGAAGTCACGCCTCACCCGCGCCCACCAGAGGATGACTCTGTCTGAGTTGAGGATTGATCAGTTGGTCCAGTACGTCGACCAGCAGACTCCCGCGCAGGCGCCGGCCTTTGGTGGTGTTGAGCAGGTGGTGCGTCGGCGGAAGCGGCGGCGCAATTTGGTGGTGGTCGCAGTCGTGGTGCTCGTCGTGGCGGCCGGCGGCATCGCCACCGCGAATCTGCGTGGTGCCGGGGAGTTGGCGGCTCCCGATACGGCGAGCCCGACGGCAGGCCCTTCGACCGAGCCGAGCGTGGGGCGGGTGGATGAGGGGCCGCCACCTGGTCAGTTCAAGTTCGGCGAGACGATGCTGGTGCTCGAAGGGGAGATCCCAGTGACGGCCGTGCGACCGGCGACGGGCACCTTCCTGACGGTCGAGGTGGCCCGGGAGGCCGCGGCAGGGGAGGCCTGCCTGCCGCACGCCGTGGCCAGGATCGTCTCGCAGGGCACGACCAGGATCCGGATCGCCGTCTACCGCTACGTGGTGGGCCCGAACCAGATCGGCGCAATGCCGGAATGCCTGCGGCCCGACGCGCACCCCTTGCGAATCCAGCTGGACCTGGGCACCCCGCTGGGCGATCGCCAGGTCATCGCCGGCAGCACAGGCAACCGCGTCGTCCTCAACTGAGGGAATGCCGCTTACGTCCGAAGAACTGGCGAGACGTCCCTCCAGTTCTTCGGACGTAAGCGGGTGTAGCTGGTGGCCGATGTGTCAGCAGGCCTTGTCCCATTCGTCGCAGTTGGCGGTTGCGGTGGTTGTGCTGCGGGTGGTGTCGGGATGGATGGCCGCGACCGGGGCCTGGTCGGTCCAGGAGGCGAGCGTGATGCCGACGGCGTCCTCGACCGGGCGCGGGGTGTCCAGGTAGTTGTTGCTGATCATCGAGAACACCAGCAGGCGGCCGTCCTTGGTGGTGACGTAGCCCGACAGTGCGGTGACGCCGGTGAGCGAACCGGTCTTGCCGTGCAGGTTGTTCATCGCCGGCGTGTTCCGCATCCGGCTCCGCAACGTCCCGCCGACGAACCGGTCCGCGTTGCCCGCGATCGGCAAGGCCTGGTACCACTGCTGGAACCAAGGCTCCTGCCGTACGCCGATCAGCAGGTCGGTGACGCTCTTCGCCGTCACGTTCACCTTGCGGGACAGTCCGGAACCGTCGTTCAGCCTGATCGTGCTGGTGTCCACGCCGACGCTCTTCGCGTAGTCCGTCACGATGTCGAGGCCGGCCGGCCAGGTACCGCTCGCGGAGGCCACCGCGCCCATCGCCTTCACCAGCGTCTCGGCGTGCATGTTGTTCGAGAGCTTCATGAACGGGGTCAACAGTTCGCCGACCGTCATCGACTCGTCGCGGGCCAGTTGGCGGGCCTTGTCGACCGGCGTGGCGGCGGTCTTGATCCGGCCGTCCACCTTGACGCCCTGAGCGGCCAGGGCTCGCTTGAACACGTCGGCCGCGTAGAGCTGCGGCTCCCAGACCGTGACCCACTCGGTCCCGACGGTCGAGCCGAGGGGGACCGAGCCGGTGGCCCGGACGACGTTGGTGCCGTGATCCCGCTCGATGGTCAGGGTGTTCGCGGAGCCGGCCGGGCCGGTCGTCGCGGTGTTCACCAGTTTGAGGACGCCGTTGGCCGGTACCTGGGTGAGTTTGACCGGTGCTCCGGCGGCGGAACCAGGCAGGCTCTGGACGATCGCCGTACCGGAGTCGTAGTCGGTGTCAGGGGCCAGGGTTAGGGCGGAGATCTGGGCGGAGTAGTAGTACGGCTCGTCGTCCGCGGACCAGGTGTCGCCGAGGCGGTCGCTGTCGAAGTACGTGTCGTCCGCGATCAGGTCGCCCTTGATCCTGCGGATGCCGGATCCGGCGACCTGCTTGGCCAGGCCGATGTAGTCGGCCTCCAGCGCGGTCGGGTCGCCGTATCCCTTCAGGTAAAGGTCTCCGTCGAGCTTGCCGCCGCGGACGGGCGCGGTGGCCAGGACGTCGGTGTGGAAGCGGAAGTCGGGGCCGAGGGTGTCCATCGCGGCGGTCGAGGAGAAGAACTTCGTGTTCGAGGCCGGCACGTACCGGTTCGATCCGTTGCGGTCGTACAAGGTCTCCCCGGTGGTCGCGTCACGCACGACCAGGCCGACCTGCGAACCCTGGTACCGCGGATCCGTGAGCAACGTGTCCAGTTGCTGCTGCAACCC
>NZ_DASRXP010000675.1:0-4185 GCF_035687465.1 Kribbella sp. | reverse complement strand
CGCAGATGCTGGTCGCCGATGTGGACCTGATGGGCGGGCACGTCGACGACGCCTTCGCGCGGCTGATCAAGACGATCCAGGTGACGGCCGGCGACGAGCGCAACACCGTTCGCCTGCACCTGCTGGAGCTCTTCGAGGTTGTCGGCATCAACGACGAACGCGTGATCAAGTCCCGCCGCCGCCTGATGGCAGCTCTGTTCTAGCTCTTGAGGATGGGATCGGTGGTCAGCGAGGTGGACACTCGGGCTAGTAGTGAGCGGAGGGTGTCCAGCTCGTCGGCGGTGAAGGCGGCGGCGAGGCGGCGTTCGACGGCGGCGGCTCGCTCGTCCGCCTGATCCAGCGCCTTGCGGCCCGTCGGCGTGGTCCGGGTCTCGATCACATGCCGGTGCAGCGGGTGCGGCGTGCGTTCGACCAGGCCCGCCGCCTCGAGATTGCGCAGGATTGTCGTCATCGTCTGTGGGGTCACCAGACAGCGACGGGCCAGCTCGGCCGCTGAGATCCCGGGCTGGTCGTCCAGTACGAACAGCGCCGCGTACTGCGGAACCGTCAGGCCGGCGGGCTTCACCGCGGCCGTCTTCGCGCTGTTCAGTTCCTGTTCGACCCGCTTGAGGTGGCTCCCGAGCCGTTCCTCGAATGACATCCGCATGAGGTCCATCGTACGAACGCCGTCACTGATATGTGCATTGACAAGCATCAGAGCCCTGATTAATGTCTGTGCTCGTATCCAAGTGAGGGAGGGGTTTCGATGTTCCGACGAACAGCAATTGCTGCCGCTCTGCTGGTGGCAAGCACCGCCATCCCGGCGCAGGCGTCCGCAGTACCGGCTGCGCAGCAGGGGTGGCCGCGGACGATCAGTGGGGAGACGGCCGATCGGTATCCGGAGGGGATCAGCTGGGATCCGACCCGGCAGGCGTTCCTGGTCGGGTCGCTGGCGACCGGGCGGGTCAGTGCCGTCGACCGGTCCGGCCGGTCGCGGGTCGTCAGTGAGGCGCCCGGGGTGTCGACCTTCGGCCTGCACGTCGACACGGCCCGCAACCGGTTCCTCGTCACGTACGCCGACATGGGGGTCGGCGAGAACTCGTCAGAGGCGACCGCGAACGTGCAGTCCGGCGTCGCGATCTACAACCTGCGAACCGGTCGCCTCGAGCGCCGCGTCGATCTCAACACCCCGCGACTGAATCCACCGGGAGGCAAGCACACTGCCAACGACCTCGCCATCGATCAGCGCGGCAACGCGTACGTGACCGATCCGTCGGGCGACGCGATCTACAAGGTCACGCCGGACGGGAAGGCGTCCGTCCTGGTGCGGGATGCGCGCTTGCAAGGCGAGACGATCGGGATGAACGGCATCGTCTGGGATCCGGCCGGCTACCTGCTGGCGGTTCGCTACGACAACGGCAAGCTCTACCGGATCTCGCCGCACGGTGCGATCACCGAGGTGCGACTGGCGCAGCCGCTGCTGGGCGGTGACGGTCTCGCGTTCACGGCCGATCGCAAGTTGGTTGCCGTCACCAACAAGCTCGGCGCGGCCAGCGTCGAGGCAGTCACCGTACTGCGCAGCTCCGACGGCTACCGCTCAGCGCAGGTCCTGACTGGTCAGGCCTGGCCGATCCCTGGCCCGACCACGATCGCGATCAGCCCGTACGGCGCATACGTCCTGAGCGGCCGCCTCGAAGTACTGCTGAGCGGCGGTGAATCGGACGAGTTCGATCTGCGACGCTTCTGATCGGCTGTGAACTGTTGACAGCTGTGGTGATTCATTCTGAGAATCATTCACATGAGTGCTGCCGAGTCGCCGCCGCCGAGTCTTGAGGCGAGGATTCACGGGCTGCTGCCGGCCCTGAGTCCGGCGCAGGGCCGGATCGCGCAGGAGGTACTACGTGATCCGGCCGCGGTGGCGACGTCGACGATCGGCGAGGTGGCTGCGCGGTGCGGCACGTCGCTGCCGAGCGTCACGCGGTTCTGCCTCGCGCTAGGACTCAGCGGGTACGCCGAACTCCGGCTGGGCCTGGCGGCAGAGGGCGGGCGGACCAGTAGCAGTTGGGAGCGGGGGACAGGCTCCGAGGTCGGACCAGACGACAGCCTGGACGACGTACTCCGTACCCTCCTCCGAGCGGATACCCGTGCACTCGAGGACACCGTGGCCGCGTTGGATGTCGCAGCACTCGGCCAAGCCGTCGAGGCGATCTCCGATGCTCGCCGGATCGACATGTACGCCGTCGGCGGATCCGCCGCGGTCGCGGAGGATCTGCGGCTGCGGTTGCACCGGATCGGTCGTGGCGCGAACAGTTGGAGCGACGTCCACAACGCGCTGACGAGTGCCGCTCTGCTGGGTCCGGGTGATGTTGCCCTGGGCATCTCCCACAGCGGCGAGACCATCGAAGTACTGGAGCCATTGCACCGTGCTCGCAGTCAAGGTGCGCTGGCGATTGCCATTAGCAACTACCCACGATCACCACTGGCCCGGGCCGCCGACGTCGTCCTGGTCACCTCAGCCCGCGATGTCACCTTCCGGACCGGCGGTCTGGCCGGCCGGCATGCGCAGATGATCGTGCTCGACGCCATCTACCTCGGTGTGGCCCAACGTGACTACCCGTTGGCCAGCGAGGCCTTCGACCTGACCGCCCAAGCAGTCTCGCCCCACCGCCGTTCCCGCTGACCACACTCGCAACCCCCAACCGCCCTTGGAGGAACCATGCAGAGCCCTCACAAGACCCTGGGTCCCAGCCGTCGCACGCTCCTGATCGGTGCCGGCGCAACTGTCGCGGCGTCCGCCCTCGCCGGCAGCGGACAAGCTGTTGCCGCTGGCAACACAGAGACCCTGGCGATCCCGTCGCCGGACACTTTGCCCTTGACGGGTGGGCCGGAATTCCCGGTCGGGCTGTTCTGGCCGCCGCATCCGTATGCCAGCACGCCGCAGCGGTTCGCGGAGATCGCCGAGGCCGGGTTCGACTTCGTCATCTCCGGCAACTACGCGGGCGACGGCAACATCTTCCAGTACCAGCTCGACCTGGCCCGGACGGCCGGGCTGCAGATGCTGATCTCGGACGACATCCAGATCCGGAACATGGCGCGCTGGTTCTCGATCTCCGACAACCCGGCCGACTTCCTCAGCATCACCCCGGCCGAGGCGCGGGAGTTCTACACCCGGGCCCGTGATGCCTACGGCCCCTATTCCTCACTGGCTGGGTTCAACTTCTACGACGAACCAGGCCCCGGCTGGTTCGGCACGCTGGCGAAGGCGCTCGCCGTGTCACGGGAACTGGCGCCACAGTTGCTGCCCTATGTGAACCTCTTCCCGTCCGACGACCCGGCGTACTATCGCGACTTCGTCGACGTGGTGAAGCCGTCGCTCGTGTCGTTCGACCGGTACCCGTTGCTGTCCGAGGGCCGGGAGGATGTGAACTACTTCCACAACTGGGCGATCGTGCGCGACGCCGCGCTGCGTGGTGACGTCCCGGCCTGGGTCTTCATCCAGACCCTCGCCTACAACGGGCATCGCGAACCGACCGCGGCCGAGTTGCTCTGGCAGGTCAACATCAGCCTCGCCTACGGCGCGAAGGGCATCCAGTACTTCACCTACTGGACGCCCGAGGCGGCTCGTGGCGAAGGCTTCGGCCCGGCGCTGATCACCGTCGACGGCAAACGCACCGCCCGGTACGCCGCCACCAAGAAGATCAACACCACCTGGCTCCACCAGGTCGGCCGCGAGCTCAAGCCCTTGGTCTCGGAGTCCGTCGTCCACGCCAACGAGACCCCGCTGCCGAACGGCACGATCGGCTTCACCCCGACGGACCTCGTCTCCGGGATCTCCGGCCAGCCGGTTGTCGTGGGCACCTTCCGCAGCCGCGACACAACTGTCAAGGATCGTTGGCTCCTCGTCGCGAACCGCTCCCACAGCACCACCACCCGCGCGACGGTGACGGTCAACCCGGACAAGGTCTACGGCGTGGACGTCTTCACCCCCATCTCGAAGAAATACGCCGGCGACCGTGGCAGCGGCGTACCGGTAAATCTCGCCCCAGGAGCAGCGACGCTGCTTCGGTTGAAGGTCACCTGATCGGCGGTCGTGGGTAGAACTAACCATGCCGCCTGCCGATGCGATGGCCACGGTTGCACGCCTAGCGTGCAGCCATGGCGCGCACCGACTCCGAGCATTTCGAGACAGTGGTCATCGGCGGCGGT
>NZ_DASRXP010000674.1:0-19439 GCF_035687465.1 Kribbella sp. | reverse complement strand
GCCCCCACCCTTCTCCGCTTCGAGCACCGGACCGAGGCCGGGCCCGTCCTGGGCATCGGCACCGCGACACCTCGCCTGTCCTGGCAGGTCCCGACCGCCGCCGCCGGGTACCAGCAGACGGAGTACGAGCTCGAGATCACCACCGGCGAAGCGCAGGTGTACAAGGTCGAATCGCCCGACCAGGTCCTGGTCCCCTGGCCTGGTGCACCACTCGCCTCGCGTCAGTCGGCCCAGGTCCGGGTGCGAGCGCGCGGCGACGGTGACTGGAGCGAGTGGAGTGAACCCGCGACCGTCGAGGCGGGGCTGCTCACCGCCGACGATTGGACCGCGCAGTTCGTGAGTCCGCGCGAGATCGGTGCCATCGGCTCTCCAGCCCCTGTGCTCAAAGGCCTTCTCCAGTTGCCTGAAGGCGTCACCCGTGCCCGCCTCTACTCCACCGCGCACGGCATCTACCTGCCCGAACTCAACGGAGCGCGCGTCGGCGACGATGAACTCGCGCCTGGCTGGACGGCGTACCAGCAGCGGCTTCGCTACCAGACGTACGACGTGACCGACCTCGTCCGCTCCGGCGAGAACAACCTCGAGTTCCTCGTCGGCAACGGCTGGTACCGCGGCCGCCTCGGCTTCCACGGCAAGGACGCCCTGTACGGCGATCGGCTGGCCGTGCTCGCGCAACTCGAGGTCACCACTGCCGACGGCGAGGTGCACGTCTTCGGCAGCGACGACACCTGGACGGCGCACGAGAGCGCGATCATCGCGGACGACATCTACGACGGCCAGCGCACCGACCTGCGCCGGCCGACCGGCCCCGCGACCCCGGTCGACGTCCTCGACGCCGACCTGACTCTCCTCGTCGCACCGGACGGCCCACCGGTACGGGTGACGGACGTCCTGCCTGCTCTCGAGATCACCACCTCACCGTCCGGGAAGACCTTGGTCGACTTCGGGCAGAACGTCGTCGGCCGGGTTCGGCTCACGGTCCGCGGCGGTGCGGAGGGCGACGAGATCGTCCTGCGGCACGCCGAGGTCCTCGAGGACGGCGAACTCGGCGTACGCCCACTGCGCACCGCCAAGGCCACCGACACCTACGTCCTCGCCGGCCCCGATGAGGTGATCCTCGATTCACCGCTCACCTTCCACGGCTTCCGGTACGCCGAGGTCACCGGCGTACGGGATCTGCGTGTCGGTGACCTGGAAGCCGTCGTGATCAACTCCGACCTGCGCCGGACCGGGTGGTTCGAGTCGTCGGACGAGCTGCTCAACCGCTTCCACGAGAACGTCGTCTGGGGGATGCGCGGCAACTTCGTCGACGTACCGACCGACTGCCCACAGCGCGACGAACGGCTCGGCTGGACCGGCGATCTCCAGGTCTTCTCCCCCACCGCGAGCTTCCTGTTCGACACCGCGGGGTTCCTCACCAACTGGCTGGCCGATCTGGCGGCCGAGCAGAAGAAGGACGGCTCGGTGCCGTACGTCGTACCGGACATCTTCCGGCAGCCCGGACCGGCGACGGCCGCTTGGGGGGACGCGGCAACGATCGTGCCCTGGGTGATCTACGAGCGCACCGGTGACAGTGGCCTGCTGGCCCGCCAGCTGCCGAGCATGCGGGCGTGGGTGGATCGGATGGCCGACCTGGCCGGCACCGATCTGTTGTGGACCGGTGGGTTCCAGTTCGGTGACTGGCTCGACCCGACGGCGCCGCCGGACAACCCGTTCCGCGCGAAGGCGGACCCGGACGTCATCGCCACCGCGCATCTGGCCCGCTCGGCGGAGGTCGTCGCGCAAGCGGCGGAGGTGGTCGGCGATGCCGAACTGGCCCGCGAGTACGCCGATCTGGCGGCCCGCGTCCGGCAGGCGTTCGTGGCGGAGTACACGACCGAAGGCGGCCGGGTCCTGAGCGACGCCGCCACGACGTACGCGCTGGCCCTGCAGTGGGCGTTGCTGCCCACGGAGGAACAGCGCCGCCGGGCCGGTGAGCGGCTGGCCGACCTGGTCCGGACGGCGGGCTTCCGGATCAGCACCGGATTCGTCGGTACGCCGCTGATGGCGGACGTGCTGGCCGATACCGGACATCCTGAGCTGGCGTACCGGCTCTTGTTACAGACAGGCTGCCCCTCCTGGCTGTACGCAGTGACCATGGGCGCGACGACGGTGTGGGAACGCTGGGACAGCATGTTGCCCGACGGCAGCATCAATCCCGGCCAGATGACGTCGTTCAACCACTACGCACTCGGCGCGGTGGCTGACTGGATGCATCGCCGCGTGGCCGGCCTCGCACCAGGCGATCCCGGCTACCGCACGATAGTGGTCCACCCCCTGCCCACTTCAAAACTCACCAGCGCTTCAGCCCGGCACCTCACGCCGTACGGCGAAGCCGCGGTTTCGTGGAGCCGCGAGAACGGGCAGCTCAAGCTCGAGGTCACCGTGCCGGTCGGCTCGCGGGCAGAGGTCCACGTGCCCGGCGAGAGCACACCGATCAACGTCGGTCACGGCACGCACGAGTGGACTGCCGACGACCCGTACGCCGTCGCGCCGCCGCTGCCGGCCGAGGCGAGCATCCGGCAACTGATGGACCACGAGCCCACCTGGGATGCACTCGTCATCGCCGCCCGGGAGAACGAGATCGTCACCGACGACGCCGAGCTCGCCGCCCGGCTCGAGCGCTATCTCGACCAGTCGGCCGGCCGGCTGGTCGAAGCCATCAGTCCGCGCGGCCTCTCGCCCTCGGCCGAGACGCTGCAGACCGAACTCGACCGTCTGCTCAATCCCTGATCAACATCCCTGGAGGTCCTGATGAGGTTCCGCCCACGCACCAGAGGACTGGCCGTTGCCGCGGCCTGCTCGCTCGTTCTGACCGCCTGCAGCGCAGGCAGTCTCGGTTCCAGCGACGATGCGGGCGGCAGTTCCGTCAGCATCACCTATCTGACGGGGAACCAGGAGCAGGACCTGAAGGAGGCCAACCAGCTCGTCAAGGACTTCACCGCCAAGAATCCCGGCATCACGGTCAAGCTCGAGAGCCGGCCGGCCGGTTCCGAGGGCGACAACATCATCAAGACCCGGCTGTCCACCGGCGACATGACGGACGTCTTCGGCTACAACACCGGCTCGCTGTTCCAGGCGATCGCGCCGCAGAAGAACCTGGTCCCGATCGGTGACCAGCCCTACATCGGCGACCTGGACGACAACTTCAAGAAGACGGTGACGGCCGGCGATCAGGTCTACGGGGTCCCGTCCGGCGGATTCATGGGCGGCGCGGTCCTCTACAACATCCCGGTCTACACCCGGCTCGGGCTCAAGGTGCCGACCACGTGGGCCGAGTTCATGGCCAACAACGCCAAGATCAAGGCGGCCGGGATCGCACCGGTGATCCAGACCTACGGCGAGACCTGGACGTCGCAGCTGTTCGTCCTGGGCGACTTCCACAACGTCGCGGCCGCCGAGCCGGACTTCGCCGACAAGTACACCAAGAACCAGGTCAAGTACGCGACCTCGCCGACGGCCGTGAAGGGCTTCGAGCACACCCAGCAGGTGCACGACCAGAGTTACGAGAACAAGGACTTCGCCTCGGCCAAGCTCCCCGACGGCCTCCGAATGCTTGCCCAGGGCAAAGGTGCGCACTACCCGATCCTGACTGGTGTGGTCAACGACATGGTCGCCACCTATCCGAATGCGGCCAAGGACGTCGGACTGTTCGCGTTGCCTGGTGACGACGCGAGCACCAACGGCCTGACGGTGTGGACTCCCGGTGGCGTCTACATCCCGACCAGCACGACCGGCGACAAGCTGGACGCGGCGAAGAAGTTCCTCGCCTTCATCGCCAGCCCGGACGGCTGCAAGTCCCTGGCCAGCGCGGGCGTCCCGACCGGCCCGTACGCCGTCAAGGGCTGCGAGCTGCCGACCGACGTACCGCGGGCCATCAAGGACATGCAGCCCTACCTCGACAAGTCCGGTGGCTCCAGCCTGGCGCTGGAGTTCGTGTCGCCGGTCAAGGGCCCGTCGCTGGAGCAGATCACCGTCGAGGTGGGCTCCGGTATCCGTAAGGCCAAGGACGGCGCCGACCGCTACGACGAGGACGTCAAGAAGCAGGCCCAGCAGCTCGGGCTGGCGGGTTGGTGAGGACCTACACGCCGTACAAGTACTGGTTCTATCTGCCGACCGCGGTGATCTACGGGGTGCTGTTCGTCATCCCGACCTTCGCGTCGTTCTACTACAGCCTGACGCGGTGGAGCCTGTTCGAGTCGAAGTTCATCGGCCTGGAGAACTTCAAGCTGTTCTTCTCCGAGCCCCAGCTGGTCAAGGGCTTCACCAACACGCTGATCTTCGCGTTCGTCACCTCCGGGTCGAAGGTGGTGCTGGGGCTGATGCTCGCCGTGCTGCTGACGTCCCGGGTGATCGGTCGCACCTATCTGCGGTCGGTCGTGTTCTTCCCGGTACTGGCCAGCACGATCGGCGTCGGCATCATGTTCACGGTCCTGATGAACCCCGAACGCGGGCTGATCAACGGTGCGCTCAGCGTGATCGGCATCGAGGGACCCGGCTGGCTGACCGACCCGAAGTACGCGCTGCTGTCGGTCGCGCTGGTCGACGTGTGGAAGGGCGTCGGGCTGGCCACCCTGATCTACATCGCCGGCATCGTGTCGATTCCCCGGGAGTACCTGGAGGCCGCCCGGGTCGACGGAGCCGGCGCCTGGGAGACGTTCCGCCGGATCGTGCTCCCGCTGTCCCGGCCGGCCACCGTCACCGTCATCATCCTGTCCCTGATCGGCGGCCTGCGGTCGTTCGAGCTGATCTGGTTGATGACGCGCGGCGGTCCCGGCTTCACCTCGGACGTGATCGCGTCCGTCATCTACAAGCAGTACCAGGCCGGGTTCTACGGCCTGTCGACAGCCGGCAACGTGGTGCTGTTCCTGGTGGTCACCGCGATCATCCTGCCGTTGTCCTGGTTCCTGAACCGCAAGGAGGTGGACATGTGAGCACCGCCGAACTCGTGAACCACAAACCCGGCCGCAACTACCTGCTCAGCGTGGTCGCGATCCTGGCCTCGATCGTGGTGTTCGTCATCCCGTTCGCCTTCATCGTGCTGACCGCGGTCAAGGACCGGCAGCAGGCCGCGCTGCTCGACTTCTCCTGGCCGCATCAGCTCCGCATCGTCCAGAACTTCGTCGAAGTGATCCAGGCCCGCGACTACATGCTGGTGATCGCCTACATCAACAGCACGATCCTGACCGTGGCCAGCGTCACCGGCATGGTCGTGCTCGCGGCGATGGCCGGGTTCGTTCTGCAACGCCGCCGGAGCCGGTGGAACCCCTTCATCAACTTCCTGGTGCTGTCCGGGCTGATCATCCCACCGGCCGTCGTCCCGACGATCTGGGTGCTGCAGCGGCTCGGTCTGTTCCGGACCATGTCCGGGCTGATCCTGATCGAGATCGCGTTCGGGCTGTCGTTCTGCATCCTGCTCTTCCGGGCGTTCGTCGCGACGATCCCCCGCGAGCTCGACGAGGCGGCGGTGATCGACGGCGCCGGTCCGCTAAGGCTGTTCTTCCAAGTCATCTTCCCGCTGCTGCGATCGGTCATCGTGACGGTCGTCGTGGTCCAGTCAGTGGCGGTGTTCAACGACTTCGTGAACCCGCTGTACTTCCTGCCCGGCGACCAGAACGCGACCGTCCAGCTGACCCTCTACAACTTCCAGAGCCAGTTCACCACCCAGTACAACCTGCTGTTCATGAACATCCTGCTGATCACCATCCCGCCGCTGATCATGTTCCTGTTCTTCAACCGCCAGATCGTCGCCGGGATGACGTCGGGCGCGGTGAAGGGCTAGAGGTCCGTGTAGTACGCCTCCACCGCGTCGTAGTCGACGGAGCTGTCGGGCTTCATGCCGAGAGCGTCGTAGTGCTTACGGCGGGCACGCATGTCCGCCAGCAGGATCGCGCGGGCGTGGACGGCGACATCCTCCGCGACCCCGGCCGGTACGACGATCACGCCGTCGTCGTCGCAGCCGATCATGTCGCCGGGGCTGACCTGGGTACCGCCGCAGGCGATCGTGGTCTGTGTCTCGACCACCTTGATCCGGCCCGGGATGATCGTCCGGCCGCGGTGCCGCGAGCAGATCGGGGTCCGCTGGGCGGTGATCTCGGCGGTGTCGCGGCAGTACCCGTCGGTGACGATCCCGGCCGCACCCCGCTGCACCGCGCCCATCCCGTTCTCGGAGCCCCAGAAGCCGACCTCCTTACCGCCGCCGGCGTCCATCACCACGACGTGGCCGGGCTGCAGGTCGGCCGGCAGTTTGACGTTGCCGGTCTCCTCGAACCAGATCCGGTGTGCCTCGACGATGTCCTGGGTGCTGTCCAGCTTCCACATCGGCCGGTTCGACGGGACCGCGCGGATGGTGGCCGCCTGGCCCCAGAACTTCATCCCGAGCCAGAGCGGCCGGACGTCCGGCGACATCAGCCCGATGTCGAAGTACCCGATGCCGTCCAGCGCGTCCGCCACATCCACCACCCGCAGGTGCCGGTACAGGCTGGACAGGTCGTTGGCGTTGGCAGTTTCAGTGACTGTCATCAAAGAAGACCTTTCACTTGATCCGGTAGAAACGCGCGGCGGTCCCTCCAAGGACGGCCGCGAGATCATTCGGGTCGTCGAACACTCGCTCGACGGCCGCGCGCAGGCTCCCCCACGCCTGCTGGTAGTCGGCCCGCAGCAGCACCACGGGCCAGTTGCTCGCAAGCATCAGCCGCTCTGCCCCGAAACACTCAGCAGCCCAACGGACATAGCGATGCACCTCAGGCCACTGCGGCAACGCGGTCAGAAGATCGATGCCGAGCGACACCTTCACCGCAAGCTGTGGACACTCCGACAACTGCCGCATCTGCCCAGCCCACGGCTCCCACCCGCCGGATTCGATCGGCGGGCGACCGAGGTGATCGACAACGATCCGCAGCTCCGGTACTGCGTGCGCAAGCTCCGTCACCGCCGCTGTCTGTGCCGCGGTGACCGGTACTACGTCCCAGCTCAACCCGGCCTCGGCAAGTTCCCTGAACAACTCGACCGAGTCCGGCTTCGTCAGCCAGTCCAGCGGATCCCGGCCGACCAGGCAGCGCACTCCACGCAGGTAGGGACTGCGCGACCGGGCGAGCTCGGCACGCGCGGCAGGGGGGTCCGACAGCGGCAACCAGCCCACCACCGCATGCACGAACGGAGCCTCAAGTGCATAGCCGGCCAGCCGATCGTTCTCGGCAGGTTCGTCGACCGACTGGATCAGGACCGTCCCGTCCACACCCACCGCGGCGAGTTCCGCCTGCAGATCGGCCGGCGAGTAGTCCCGCGCGATCGCGCCATGCCGGTCGTCCCGCCAGGGCTGGTTCTGCGCGGCCACTCGCCAGAAGTGGTGGTGCGCGTCGATCACCGGCATCTCAACGCCCCTCCCACTCGATCTTCCGATGCGCCAGGAACCCCGCGACGCCTTCCCTGAAGTCCCGGCTGCCATAAACAGCAGCCAGTACTTCGTCCGCATCGGCGCCCGGGCCGTCCCGATCGACCAGCCGCTCAACCTCCTTGAGCGACGCCACCGTGAGCGGCGCATTCCGGCAGATCAACTCCAGCAACTCCTCGACCGCCGCGTCGAGCTCGTCCCGGTGAACCAGGTCGCTCACGAAGCCGGCCACTAGCGCCTCCGGTGCCGGGAGCAGCCGCGCGGTCAGGACCATGGCCATCGTCCGCCCGGCCCCGAGTCGCTTCTGCAGCCGAGCGAGAACCAGCGGCGGCAGCGTGTTTCCAAGCGTCCGCGCGACCGGTGCACCAAAGACCGCGTCGGGCGTGGCGATCAACAGATCGCAGCAAGCGGCCAGTGCCAGTCCCGCCCCGACAGCCGGGCCTTCCACGATGCCGACCACCGGGACACGGATCTGCAGCAGACTCGACAGCACCCGGCCGATGCGGTGCTCGTATTCCACGCCCTGCTCCCCCGACGTGAAGTCCGCGAACTGCCGGATGTCGGTGCCCGCGGCAAAGGCCTCACCACCCGCACCGCGCAGCGCGACGACGCGGATTCCCGGGTCCTCCGCCACGATCTCCCGGACCTTCTCGAGGCCGTCGTACATCGGCCAGGTGATGGCGTTGCGGCGTTCGGGGTTGGACAGCCAGAGGCGGAGGATCGGGCCCTCCCGCTTGACCACCAGCTCACCAGACGTCATGTCTTCCCTTCCATCAGCACCTCTTCGGTGTGCTCACCGAGCAGCGGGGGGTGCCGCCGGAGCCGGGCCGGCGTACGGCTCATCCGGACCGGTGAGCCGAGCACCCGCACGCGACCTTCGACCGGATGGTCGATCTCCTGCACCATCCCCCGGGCCTGGACGTGGGGATCGGAGTCCAGCACCTGGCGGTAGTCACGGATCGGTCCAGCCGGTACTCCGGCCTCCAGCAGCAGCGCGACCCATTCGTCGGTCGTCGCCGTGGCCAGTGTCTCCTCCAGCTCCGCGGCCAGCTCATCGCGGTGGGCCATCCGGTCGGTGTTCGTGACGAACCGTGGATCGGTCTGCAGCCGCGTCACCTCGAGCGCCACGCACAGTCGCTGCCAGAGGCGCTCGTTGTTCGCACCGAGGGTCAGGTGCCCGTCCTTCGTCCGCAGCGCCTGGTACGGCGCCGACATCCGGTTGGCCGAGCCGAGCGGTTGCGGAACGTCCCCGGTCGCCCAGTACTCCGTGGACTCCCAGACCGACATCGCCAGAGCCGACTCGAACAACGAGGTCTCGACGTACTGGCCCTGCCCGTCCCGCTCCCGGGCATGGACCGCGGCGACGATGCCGAAGGCGCAGAACATGCCGGCCCCGAGATCCCCGACGGGCACTCCGCATTTCACCGGCTCGCCGCCCGGCGTACCGGTGATGCTCATGACGCCGGACATCGCCTGGGCGATCAGGTCGTACCCGGGCCGGTCGGCGTACGGGCCGGTCTGGCCGAAGCCGGAGACGCTTGCGTAGATCAGCCGCGGGTTGAGCGCAGCGAGGGTCTCGTAGTCGACACCGAGCCGCTTGGTCACGCCCGGGCGGAAGTTCTCCACCACGATGTCCGCGGACAGGACGAGCCGATGGAACGACGCCAGGTCCTCGGCCGACTTGAGGTCCAGGCAGACGCTGCGCTTGTTCCGGTTCAGCGCGAGGAAGGCCCGGCTGTCCTCGCCGTGAACCGAGTATCCCCAGGATCGCCGGGTCTGGTCACCCGCCTCCGGGTTCTCGATCTTGATCACGTCGGCCCCCAGATCGGCCAGCAGCATGGTGCAGAAGGGCCCGGCCATCACCTGGGTCAGGTCCAGCACCCGCAGTCCGTCCAACGCGCCCGCCAGCTCCACCATCAGCCACCCAGCCCCGCGTCCGCCTCGGCGAAGAACGCATCGGCCGCCTGCTGCACCGTCTTCTTGCCGAAGGCAACCTCCTCGTAGGCCCGGCTGTAGGCCGACTCGAAGGTGGCCTGGTAACCCGGCGGGTAGAGGATCGTCGGCGGCTTCTTCGCCACGATCTGCGCATAGAGCTCGAGCTCGTGCTTCTTCAACGGAGCCAGCGCCGGGTCCTTCAGTTGCGCGTCGAGCACCTTCGTATTGGTCGCCGCGCCGTTGTCGGACTTGAACACCTTGCCGGCCTCGAGGTCGTTGGTGAAGAAGTCGATGAACGCGGCCGCGGTCGGGACGTTGTCACAGTTGGTCGGAATCGCGAAGCCCGAGGTGAACATCGCATTGCCCGAGCCTTCCGGACCGGACGGCATCGGCAGCGTGGTCAGTTTCTGCCCGCCCGGCTTGGTCGCCAGGGTCGCCGAGGCCGGGGTCAGCGCGTTCCCCGGGATGCTGTCGGTCAGGATCCTGCCCTGGGCGATGAACCCCTGCTCGGCGGACTGCGGCTCATCGGCCTGAGAGTCAGCACTCATGGTGACGCCGGCCTTGCGCAGCTTCTCCCACATCTCCCAGTACTCGATCAGCGTCTCCTTGGTGAAACCGAGTTTGCCGTCGTCGGTGAACAACTGCTTGCCGTTGGCAAGGTTGTACGCGATGAAGTAGTTCGGCGTACTCCCCCGCGCTCCGGCGGCGAAGGTGCCTGCCGGGAGCTTGGCCTGGGCTCGCGTCATCCAGTCCGTGTACTGCTTCCAGTCGTAGCCCTCTGGAGGCAGACCGACCCCGGCCTGCTCCGCGAGGGTGGCGTTGACCCCGACCGCGTCGTACGCGGCGCCGTACGGGAGGAAGTAGAGCTTGCCGTCCGGCCCGCGGCCGGTGTCGACGACCTCTTTGGGGATGTCGTCCACCTTGATCGCGCCGGATTCGATCATCGGGTCGAGCGGTAGCAGGACCTTGCGTTTGGTGTAGTCGTTCAGCTGGCGACCCTGGAGCTGCATCACGCAGGGCAGGGTCTTGCTGGACGCCTGGATGTTCAGCTTGTTGAAGTAGTTGCCGAAGTCGGCGTTCTGCCGGTCGACGGTGACGCCGGGGTGCGCCTTCACGAACAAGTCGGCGACCGCGTTGGTCTTGGCCGCCCGGTTCGCTCCACCCCAGAAGGTCAGCTGCAGGCCGCCTTTGACCTCACCCTTGCCATCCTGTCCACCGGCGGCGGAATCCCCGCCGGGATCGCCGACCGACGTGCCACTGCACCCGGCGACCATCAGCAGTGCGAGCGCCGCAGTACCGAGTCGTTTCATGGGAGGTCTCCTAGTCATTTGAGGCCGGTGGTCGCGACGCCCTCGATCAGCAGTTTCTGCGAGACGAGGAAGAAGCCGACGATCGGAGCGAGCGCGAGGGTGGACATGGCGAAGAGCGAGCCAAAGGCCGACTCGCCGGTCACGTCCAGGAAGGAATTGAGGCCGAGCGAGACGGTCCACAGCTCCGGCCGGTTCAGGTAGAGCAGCGGACCGAGGAAGTCGTTCCAGCTGTTGATGAAGGTGAACAGCGCCGTCGTCCCCAGCGCCGGCAAAGCCAGCGGCATGATGATCCGGATGAACGTGCGCCAGTGCCCGCAGCCGTCGATCCTCGCCGCGTCGTCCAGCTCCCGCGGCAGCGTCCGGATGAACTGCACCATCAGGAAGATGAAGAACGCCTCCACCCCGAGCCACTTCGGCACCACCAGCGGCAGGTAGGTGTTCATCCAGGCGAGCTCGTTGAAGAGGATGTACTGCGGTACCAGCGTCACGTGGTACGGCAGCAACATCGTTGCCAGCAGCAACCCGAAGAGCACCCGCTTGAACGGGAACTCCAGTCGCGCGAACGCATAGGCGGTCAGCGAGCAGGAGAACAGGTTGCCCGCGATCGACAGGGTGGTGATCACGATCGAGTTGAGGAAGTAGCGGGAGAAGTTCAGCTGGCCGGCGCTCCAGCCCTGCTTGTAGTTGTCCAGCGTGTAGTTCTTCGAGAACAACCCGAGGCTGTTCATCACCTCGGCGGACGGGCGGAACGACGCCGCCACCATCCACACGACGGGATAGAGCATCACGATCAGGACCGCGATCAGCAGGACGTGCCGGACGAGCCCGAGCACCATCGGGTTGCGGGTCCGTCGCCGGCCGAACAGCGGGCGGGCGATCGACACTGTCGTCATCGTTCGTCTCCGTAGTAGACCCAGCGCCGGGCGGTCAGGAAGAGGAAGCCGGTGAAGGCCGCGAGCACGATGACCAGCGCCCACGCCATCGCCGAGGCGTAGCCCATCCTGAGTTCGGCGAATCCCTGCTGGTACAGATAGAGCGTGTAGAACAAGGTGGAGTCGGTCGGCCCGCCCGTACCGCGGCTGACCACGAACGCCCCGGTGAACGCCTGGAACGCGTGGATGGTGTCCAGCAGCAGGTTGAAGAAGATCAGCGGCGTCATCAGCGGCAGGGTGACGCTGAAGAACCGCCGGATCGGCCCGGCCCCGTCGACCGCGGCCGCTTCGTGCAACTCCGCCGGCACCTGCCGGAGGCCGGCCAGGAAGATGATCATCGTCGCGCCGAACGCCCACAGGTTGAGCGTCACGATCGTCCACAAGGCGGTACCAGGACTGCCCACCCAGCTGCCGTGCTGGATGCCGAACAAGCTCAGCACCTGGTTCACCAGCCCCGTGCTGCCGAAGATCTGCCGCCACAGCACCGCGATCGCGACACTCGCACCCATCAGCGAGGGCAGGTAGAACAGGGCTCGGTAGCCGGAGAGGAACTTGATCCCCTTGTTCAGCAGCAGAGCCAGCACCATCGAGACGATCAACAGCAGCGGGACCGACACCGCGACGTACACGAGGGTGACCTTGACGGACGAGAAGTACCGCGGGTCCGCGGTGAACATCCGCCGGAAGTTGTCCAGGCCGATCCACTTCGGCGCGCTCAGCAGGTCGTAGCTGGTGAACGCGAGATAGGCGGAGTACAGCATCGGGCCGATGGTCAGCAGCAGGACGCCGATCAGCCAGGGACTCAGGAACACATAGGCGGTCAGCCCTTCGCGGCCGGTCCTGGTGCTCTTCATGGGCCCGATCCCTTCCGGGCGTGCGCCTCGACCCGATCAGCCAACTGCTGCGAGAGCAGCCCGGCCAGGGGAACCTGTACGTCGCAGTCGCGCGCGGCGGCCACGATGTCCCACAGATCCTTGCTCCACGGCCGGTCCTTCACCGGAGTGCCGGCGCTGTCGTAGGCGGCCGCGACCCGATCGAAGAACCCCCAGTTGCGAGTGATCCACGAATCACCAGTGCTCGTGGACACCGCCTCGAGGACGACCTGCTCCGGTACGCCGTACGCACAGGCCAGGTCCAGCGCCTCCTGTACTCCGGCAAGGGCCGCGAACATCATCAACTGGTTCGCCAGCTTCACCGCGGCCCCGGCACCGGCGGGACCGGCATGGATCACCGTGTCCGCGACGGAGTCGAGCACGGGTCTCACTTGGTCCAGGACCTCCGCCCGTCCACCGGCCATCACCGTGAGAGAACCAGAAAGCGCTCTCTCCGCTCCCCCACTCACCGGTACGTCGAGCAAGGCGAGCCCTCGTGGTTCCGCCTGCTCCGCAAGGCGTTTCGCCGTCGCGGGCAAGATCGTGCTGTGGATCAGGACCACCGAGTCCGCCGCCAGCAGCGGCACCAGTTCGTCGAGGATCTCCGCGACCGCCTGATCATCCGGAACCGCCAGCGCGAGCACACCGCAGTCCGCGATAGCGGCTGGCTCATCCACCACTTCGGCGCCGAGGCCGTCGGCTCGCTGCGGGTCACGGTCGTACACCGCCAGCCTCCAGCCGTCCCGCACCAGCGCGGTCGCCATCGGGCTACCCAGGTTTCCCAGGCCGACGAAGCCCAGCCGGGTTGTTTCGCGAGAGATTCTTCGGCCCACGGAACGCCTCCAGTTCACGGCCGGTCGTCTATGAACTATTGTCTACAATAGATAGTCGACGCTGACAAGATCGCAGGAGAGAATGAGCGGTATGACAGAGCAGCAACTGCAGTCGCCCAGCCTGGTCCAGCTGGCCGTCGGCGCGATCCGCCGGATGATCCTGGCGGGCGAGCTGGCCGAGGGTGAGCGGCTGATCGAGGAGCGGCTCACCGAGCAGCTCGGGATCAGCCGCCCTCCCCTGCGCGAGGCGTTGCGGGTGCTCGAACAGGAAGGCCTGATCGTCACCCGCCCGCGGCGTGGATCGATGGTCGCGACCCTGACCGATCAGGACGTCTTCGAGATCCTCACGCTGAGGTCGGCGCTGGAACGCCTGGCCATCGAGCTCGGCGTCCCGGTCCGGTTCCCCGATCGCCTGAAGGCCGCGCAGGAGGCGCTGGTCGAGATGGAGCAGTGCGCGGCCGCCGAGGATCGCGGCAGCCTGGTCCAGGCCGGCTACCGCTTCCACTCGTCGTTGATCGCTCTTGCCGGCCACCGTCGGCTCGAGGAGGCCTATGCCTCCGTCCAGCAACAGCTACTGCTCTGCATGGCCCGCAACCTCTACGCCCGCGAGCACTACCACGAGGATCTGAACGAGCACGTCGCCCGGCACCGCTTCCTGCTGGACCTCGTCGAGGCAGGCGATCCCACAGCCGTGCTCGCCGAACTGGCAGTGCACGGAGAGCGCTCTTTCAGCGAGATTCAGAACAACGCGGGCAAGCGCTCGGCCAGTAACTCGTAGTCGCGCCGGCTGTTGTAGGCGTGGGCCGAGAGCCGCACGAACACCCGATCGTCGAAGGAGGTCAGGGTGATCTCGGCCTTCAGTTCCTTCGAAGCCCGGACCTTGAAGGCCGCACCCGCGGCTGGGTTCCGCTCGCCCCGGAAAGGCAGTTCCACCAGGCGCATCGTCGCTGCCGGGTGAGCGACCTCCGCGACGCACGTGCCGAGCGCCTTGGCGACCACCTTCGCTCCTTCATCGATCAACGCCGACAGTTGCGCGCGGCGTACGGGCCAGTTCAGCTCGTCCAGGACGCGCAGCGACTCCGGCGCCGCGATCCAGGGGGCGTAGTCGTAGGTGCCCTGCATGTCGAACCGCTCGGGCAGGCGTTCGTCGTGTTCGGACCAGGAGACGATCAGCGGCAAGGTCTCCCGGCGCCACTTCTCCGCGACGACGAGCCCGGCGGTCGCGCGCGGCGAGGCCGGCCACTTGTGGAAGTTGCCGGTCCAGAAGTCGGCGCCGTCCGCCGCCGGTGAATCGATCAGCGCCGGCGCGTGGGCGCCGTCCACGACAGTCGGGATCCCGCGCGCCTTGCAGACCTCGACGAGCTGCGCGATCGGCAACACCGTCGCCGTCTCCGAGCTGATCTGGTCGACCACCAGCACGGACGCGCGCTCGTCCAGCTCCGCGCTGATCACCGCCACCACGGTCTCGTCATCGGCTTCCAGCGGTAGGTCGACGATTACCACCTCGGCCTGGCTCGCCCGGGCGAACCGTTCGGCCGCGAAGCGCACCGCGCCGTACGCGTGGTTCGTCAGGACGATCCGGCGGCCGGGGCGGATCGGCAGGGTCGCGAGCGCGGCGGTGATGCCAGCACTCGCGTTCGGCACCAGCGCGAACCCGGCCGGGTCGGTGTTCAGGTAGGCGGCCAGCTCCAGCCGGCTGGTGGTGAGCCTCTCGGCGACCGAGCGGAACCACAGCATCGGGTTCGCCTCGGTCTCGGCGCGCAGGGCGGCCAGGAGCTCCTGGGTCCGGCGCGGGACAGCGCCGTACGAGCCGTGGTTGAGGTGGAGGACGTCGGGGTCCAGTGACCAGAGGTCGGGGCGGGGGCTGAGTACCGTCACGTCCAAACGGTACATACTTCCCGTTGTGTATCCCTACCTCGACCACGACGGGCCGATCGCGATGGCCCATCGCGGCGGCGCGCTGCACCCGGACAACCTCGGCTACGAGAACTCGATGCACGCCTTCGCCCAGGCCGTCGGACTGGGCTACCAGTACCTCGAGACCGACCTGCACGCGACCCGCGACGGCGTCGTGATCGCCTTCCACGACCGTCGGCTGGACCGGGTCACCGACCGGACCGGGGTGATCGCCGAGCTGCCCTGGTCCGAGGTGAAGAAGGCCCGGATCAACGGCCACGAACCGATCCCGCTGCTCACCGAGGTGCTCGAGCAGTTCCCCGAGGTCAAGCTCAACCTGGACATCAAGGCGGACAACGGGGTGGGCCCGGCGGCCGACGTCCTGCGGCAGGCCAACGCGATCGACAGGGTCTGCGTGTCCTCCTTCTCGCAGACCCGGGTACGGCGGATCCGGCGCGAGCTCGGCGAACGACTTGCCACCGGCTTCGGTGAACAGGAGATCGCGCGACTGCGGTTCGCGCCCTTTCGGCTGTCCTCGCCCGGCGCGTGCCTGCAGATCCCGGAGGTGTACGGCCGGTTCAGGGTGCTCACGCCCGGACTGCTCCGGCGGGCCCATGCCCTGGGCAAGCAGGTTCATATCTGGACGGTCGACGACCCGGCCGCGATGCACCGGCTGCTCGACGCCGGTGTCGACGGTCTGATCACGGATCGCACCGACCTGCTCCGCGACGTACTGATCGACCGTGGCCAGTGGAAATAACACCCGTACCTGACAGACTCCGCGCATGGGACTTCTGACTGCCCCGGCAGCCGTCGACAAGCGTGAGTACTGGGGCTTCAGCCTCTACGACTGGGCCAACTCCGGCTACGTGACCACAGTCGGGACCGTGCTCTTCGCGCCGTACCTCACCTCGGTCGCCGAGACCGCCGCCTGCGGACGCGTCGGTACGACGGAGGACCCCTGCCACACCAACCTCCAGATCCTCGGACTCGGCATCTCCCCCGGCTCGCTCGCGTTTTACGCCGTCACGCTGGCGACGCTGATCTCCGCGCTGTTCCTGCCAGTGGTCGGCGCGATCGCGGACCGTTCGGCGAACAAGAAGTTGCTGATGTGCTCCTTCGCCTGGGTCGGAGCGCTGTCCGCTTGCAGCATGGTGTTCGTCGAGGGCGGCCGCTGGGCACTCGGCACCTTGTTGCTCGTCATCGCCAACATCTGTCTCGGCTCGTCGCTGGTGGTCTACGACTCGATCCTGATCGACATCGCCCCGCCGGACGAACGCGACGAGGTGTCGTCCCGGGCCTGGGCCTTCGGCTATCTGGGCGGGTTCATCCTGCTGGCGATCAACCTCGGCGTGGTCACCGCGCACGACGCGCTCGGGATGAGCCAGGGCACCGCGGTCCGGCTCAGCCTGCTCAGCGCGGGGTTGTGGTGGGGGCTGTTCACGATCATCCCCTACCTGAAGCTGCGGAACCGGCCACCCGCGAGCGTCGTACCGGTCGGCGGGAACCTGATCCGGCAGAGCTTCGGGCAGCTGTTCGCCACGCTGAAGCACGTGCGGACCTACCCGATGACGCTGCTGTTCCTGGTCGCGTACCTGTTCTTCAACGACGGGATCCAGACCGTCATCTCGGTCTCGTCCACCTATGGGGAGAAGCAGCTCGGGTTCGAGACCCAGGTCCTGATCATGACGATCCTGCTGGTCCAGTTCGTCGCGTTCTTCGGCGCGCTCGCGTTCGGCCGGTTCGCCCGCCGGTACGGCAGCCAGCGCACCATCATGGGCGGGCTGGTGATCTGGATGCTGATCGTGATCGCGGGCTTCATGCTGCCGGCCGAACAGATCGCGCCGTTCCTGGCGATGGGCCTGGCGATCGGGATCGTGCTCGGCGGCACCCAGGCGCTGTCCCGGTCCGCCTTCAGCCAGCTGATCCCGAAGGGCCGCGAGGCGGAGTACTTCAGCCTCTACCAGGCAGGCGAGCGCGGTACGTCGTGGCTGGGCACGCTGGTCTTCGGCCTGGTCCACCAGCTCACCGGCTCCTACCGCCCGGCGATCGTTGCCCTCGGCCTCTTCTTCCTGATCGGCCTGGTCCTGCTCTCCCGCGTCGACATGCGCCGCGGCATCACCGAAGCCGGCAACACCCAGCCCACCCTGGTCTAGGCGGGCTGGGCGCGGCGTGACTAGTTGGTGGGGGTGGCGGACTGGCCGGGGCGGCCGCCGCCGCCCATCGGGACACCGCCCTGGCGGACGGTGCTGGCGGTGAGGCTGCCGTCGGTGGTCTGGCCGCTGACGACGACCTGCTCGCCGGCCTTGAGCTGCGAGGCGGTGCCCTTGGCGGTGATCTCGATGCTGGTGTCACCGGTGAGCTTGACCGTGACGTCGCCGGTCTGCGTCTTGACGACGAGTTCCGTGTCGGTCGCCGACACCACCGTGCCGACGGCGGCCGTTCCCGCCGCGCCACCCGGCGCCTGGCCACCACGCGCTCCGGTGTAGCCACCGGCACCGCCGAAACCGCCGGCGCGACCTGCGGCCGGGGTCTGGCTCGTATTGTCCGACGCGAAGGCGGCGTGCAGCCCGGCGCCACCGCCGAGGCCGATCGCCAGGACGACGACACCGGCGAGCACCGCGGTGGCGGCCGGCAGGTTCAGGGTCTTCTTCGGCTGGAGTGCCTCCTTGACCTCCTCGTCGCTACCGATCTGGCTGAACTCGTCTTGGGACTGGTTGGGCGTGCTCATGAAGAAACCTCTCTCATTCGTGGCGTAGGGCATCGATGGGACGGAGACCGGCGGCCCGGTGCGCGGGCATGCTGCCGAAGAACAACCCGACGGCCGCGGACACGCCGAAGGCGAGCACGATCGACGAGGGGACCAGGACCGGTTGCACGCCGGCCAGTTCGAACCGGCTGACAACCAGGGCGGTGATCACCCCGACCAGCCCGCCGATCAGGCTGAGCAGCGTCGCCTCGATCAGGAACTGCCCGAGGATCGCGCGCCGCTTGGCGCCGAGCGCCTTGCGGATGCCGATCTCACGGGTCCGCTCGGTGACGGTGACCAGCATGATGTTGGTGACGCCGATGCCGCCGACGATCAGGCTGATCGCGGCCACCGTCGCCAGCAACGCGGTGAAGGTCTGGGCGGTGTCCTGGCTGGTCTGCAGGATCTGCGCCGAGTTGGTGATCCGGAACGGCGACGTGGTGGTGGCCGGCACCTGGTGCCGCGCCGTGAGCAACTCCGTCACCTCGGCCTGGGCGGTGTCCACCTTGTTCTTGTCGGCCGCCTGGACCACGATCTGGCTGAGCGCGCCGTACCCGGCCTGGGTGGCCCGGAGGGTCGTGATCGGCACGATCGCCGTCGCGTTCGGATCGGTGAAGCCGGTGGTGTCCTTGCTCGCCAGCACACCCAGTACTACGAAGTCGACCGCGCCGAGCTTGATCGTCTGACCGACCGCTGTGTTCGCCCGGCCGAAGAGCTCGGTGGCTGCCGTCTGCCCGAGCAGGACCACCCGCTGGGAGGTGTCCACGTCCTGCTGGGTGAAGGACTGGCCGCTGCCGACGGGGGTGTTCGTCGCCGGCATGTACTCGGGGGTGGTGCCGAGCACCTGGCTGATCGTGTAGCTGGTGTCGCCGTTGGTCGCAGTACCGGTGCTGGTCATCACCGGGGCGACGGCGGCCACGTCAGGGGCGAGGCGGTCGTCGCCGAGCGCCTCGGCATCTTCCATGGTGAGGGTGTACTGCTGGGCGGACGGGCCGGCCTGGCCACGGGCGAACCCACCGCCACCGCCGGTGGTGGAGACGGTCAACAGGTTGGTGCCCATCGCCTCGAGCTGGTCCTGCACCGCCTTGCCCGAGCCATTGCCGACGGCAACGAGCACGATGACGGCACCGACGCCGATGGCGACGCCCAGCACGGTCAGCAGCGACCGCACCTTGTTCGCGCCGAGACCGCGCAGGGCGGCCCCGAACAGATCGCGGGGTGACATCAGCGAGTCACCTCGTCCCGGACGATCTGACCATCGGAGACCTGGATCAGCCGCCGCGCACGGTGCGCGACCTCGTCCTCGTGCGTGATCACCACGACCGTGCGGCCGTCGGCGTTCAGCTCGTCGAACATGCCCAGCACCTCTTCGGTCGAGTGCCGGTCGAGGTTTCCGGTCGGTTCGTCGGCAAGCAGGATCCGCGGCCCGGTGCAGAGCGCGCGGGCGATCGCGACCCGCTGCTGCTGACCGCCGGACAAC
>NZ_DASRXP010000673.1:0-4981 GCF_035687465.1 Kribbella sp. | reverse complement strand
AGGGTGGTGAAGACGAGTTCGCCGACCTCTCCGTCCGGCAGCACCTCGCCGGTGACTGGATCGATGATCTCCGGGTAGAAGTGGTCCTCCCAGATGTGCAGGCCGTCCTTGGTCTCGACGCATTCCTGCGCGACCCCCGGGCCCATCACCTCGGACAGCCCGTAGATGTCGACGGCATGCATGCCGGTCCGGTTCTCCACCTCGGTGCGCATCTGCTCGGTCCACGGTTCGGCGCCGAAGATGCCGATCTTGAGCGAGGTCTCCCGGGGATCGATGCCACGGGCATCCATCTCGTCGAGGATGGAGAGGAAGTACGACGGCGTCACCATCATGATCTGCGCGCCGAAGTCCCGGATCAGGTCGACCTGGCGCTCCGTCATCCCGCCGGACACCGGGACCACCGTGCAGCCGAGGCGTTCGGCGCCGTAGTGCGCGCCCAGCCCGCCGGTGAACAGCCCGTAGCCGTACGCGACGTGGCAGACATCGCCCGCGCGACCACCTGCCGCGCGGATCGACCGCGCGATCAGATCGGCCCAGCGATCGATGTCACCCCGGGTGTACCCGACCACGGTCGGCCGTCCCGTCGTACCGGACGAGGCGTGCACGCGGACGACCTGCTCGCGGGGCACGGCGAACATGCCGAACGGATAGTTGGCCCGCAGATCGTGCTTGGTGGTCAACGGCAACCGGCTCAGATCGTCGAACGACTTGAGGTCGTCCGGCGCGAACCCGACGCTGTCGAGGGCGGCGCGATAGTGCGGCACATTCTCGTACGCCGCGCGCACGGTCGTCTGCAGCCGGGCCAGCTGGTGCGTCCTGAGCTCGTCGACGGACAGCTTCTCGCCGTCGTCCTGCAGTTCCACCGGGCACGCCTCACCGACGTGTCTCGTGTCAGGCTGGGTCATTCTCTGCCTCCGAAGGGCCTTACGGACGAGTGAGAAGAGTCGCGATGCCCTGGCCTACGCCGATGCACATGGTCGCGAGGGCGTAGCTGGCGTCACGCTGCCTGAGTTCCAGCGCGGCCGTCAAGGCGAGGCGGGCACCGCTCATCCCCAGGGGATGACCGAGGGCGATGGCGCCGCCGTTGGGATTCACGTGCTCGGCATCGTCGGGGAGGCCGAGCTCACGCAGTACTGCCAGGGACTGGGCGGCGAAGGCTTCGTTCAGCTCGATCACGTCGACGTCCGAGAGGGCGACGCCGGTGCGGTCGAGCAGCTTGCGGGTCGCGGGCGCCGGTCCGATGCCCATGATGCGCGGCGGGACTCCGGCCGCGGCGGTACCGACGATCCGGGCCAGCGGGGTGACGCCGAGCCGCTCGACCGCCTCGCCACTCATCACCAGGAGAGCGGCAGCGCCGTCGTTGACACCGGATGCGTTGCCGGCGGTGACCGTGCCGGAATCCCGGAACGGTGTCTTCAATCCCGCCAACGCTTCGAGAGAGGTCTCACGTGGATGCTCGTCGGTCTCGACAAGAGTCACAGCGCCACGCTTGCCGGGCACGGAGACCGGCACGATCTCCTCGGCCAGCCGGCCGTTGGCCTGCGCCTTGGCGACCCGCTGCTGACTACGCAAAGCGAACAGATCCTGGTCCTCGCGGGAGATCCCGAACTCGGCCGCGACGTTCTCCGCGGTCTCCGGCATCGAGTCGATCCCGTACTGCGCTTTCAAGGCTGGGTTGACGAATCGCCAGCCGATCGTGGTGTCGAAGATCTCGGCCTGCCGCGAGAAGGCAGTGGTTGCCTTGGGCATCACGAAAGGTGCCCTCGACATCGACTCGACCCCGCCGGCCACCACGATCTCGTGGTCACCGGCGATGATCGATCGCGCGGCTGAGGAGACGGCGTCCAGGCCCGAGCCGCAGAGCCGGTTGATCGTGCTGCCGGGAACGCTGTCGGGGAGTCCGGCCAGCAGCACCGCCATCCGCGCCACGTTGCGGTTGTCCTCACCGGCCTGGTTCGCGCAGCCGAGCACCACGTCGTCGATCGCGGCGGGATCGAGGGAGGAGTGCCGGGCCAGCAGCGAGGAGATGGCATGGGCCGCGAGGTCGTCGGGACGCACCGCGGCGAGCGCGCCGCCGTACCGGCCGATCGGGGTGCGGACCCCGTCCACCAGGAATGCCACCCGCGTCATGAGTCCTCCTCGATGATGGTGCCGGACAGTTGCCGGCTGCGACCACGGAACTCCGCGATCAGGTCGTCCCCGCGGCGGACCGTCACGTCGTAGAGCCCGTTCCGCCCGTACGTCGCACGCTCCCGCGCCTCGGCGACCAGCAGATCGCCGCGCGCGGCCGGGGCGACGAAGACGATGTCGCAGCCCTGCGCCACGGTCCGCTGGTTGCGCGAGTTGCAGGCGAACGCGAAGGCGGAGTCGGCCAGGGTGAAGACGAAGCCGCCGTGCACCATGCCGTGGCCGTTCACCATGTCGTCGCGAACCAGCATCTGCAGCTCGGCCGTACCGTCACCGACACTCACCAACCGCATGCCCAGCCCGGCGCTGGCGGCGTCCTCCGCCCACATCGCCGCAGCCACCCGTGCCGCCAGTTCGTCGCCCATTCGTCCACCTAGAGATCAGCCCGATATGACACTCTATCCCCGATCTGGTCAAGGACTGTAACATCGCACCGTCACCCTAGGCTGGGACCGACCACCGAGATCAGGAGTGCAGAGATGACGTCCACCGTCGCAGCAGACCGGCTGGAGAACCACCGCGAGCGCCTCGACGGCGCGCTGGCCGCGATCCGCAGTCGTGGCTACTTCTCCGCGTTCCCCGAGTCGCCCAGCCCGCGCGTGTACGGCGAAACCGCCGCCGAGGACGGGAAGACCGCCTTCGAGGCGCACCGCGGCACGGCGTACCCGATCGAGACGCCCGGATCGCACGGAACGGTCACCACAGAGCAGTCGCCATTCGGCGTGCAGTTGGACATCGAGTACCCGCGCACCGCCGAGGAGGGTCTGGACGAGTTGCTCGCGGCTGCCCAGAAGGGCATGTCCGACTGGCGAAAGGGCGGGATCGAGACCCGCGTCGGCGTCACCCTGGAGATCCTCGACCGGCTGCACAAGCGCGTCTTCGAACTGGCGAACGCCGTCCAGCACACCACTGGTCAGGCCTTCGTGATAGCGTTCCAGGCCGGCGGCGCGCACGCGCTCGACCGGGCCCTGGAGGCGATCGCCTACGCCTACGAGGAGATGAGCCGCTACCCGGCCGCTGCGGTCTGGGAGAAGCCGGCCAAGGGCGACCCGATCCGGATGGAGAAGAACTTCACCGTCGTCGGCCGCGGTGTCGCGCTGGTGATCGGCTGCAACACCTTCCCGACCTGGAACTCCTGGCCCGGCCTGTTCGCCTCCCTGGTTACCGGCAACGCCGTCGTGGTCAAGCCGCACCCGCTGGCGGTGCTGCCGCTGGCGATCACCGTCGAGGTCGCCCGTGAGGTGCTCGCCGAGTCCGGCTTCGACCCGAACCTGGTCACCCTCGCCGCCGAGCGCCAGGGCGACGGGCTGGCCAAGCCGCTGGCGCTGCGGCCCGAGGTGAAGGTCATCGACTTCACCGGTGGCACCGAGTTCGGCGACTGGCTGGAGCAGAACGCGACCCAGGCCGAGGTGTTCACCGAGAAGGCCGGCGTCAACGCGGTCCTGATCGATTCGACGGACTCGTTCAAGGCGCTCTGCGGCAACCTCGCCTTCACCCTGTCCCTGTACTCCGGCCAGATGTGCACCACCACCCAGAACCTCTTCGTCCCGGCCGACGGGATCGAGACGGACGAGGGCCACAAGTCCTTCGACGAGGTCGGCGCGGGGATCGCCGGCGCGATCGGCAAGTTGCTCGGCGATGACGCCCGCGCGGTCGAGATCCTCGGTGGTGTCGTCAACGAAGGCGTGGTCACCCGGCTCGAGCTCGCCCCGGAGTACGGCGAGGTGGTGCTGGAGTCCCGGGCGATCAAGCACCCGGCGTACGACGACGCGGTGGTCCGTACTCCGCTGCTGGTCGCCGTGGACGCCAAGGACGAGGGGATTTACGGGCGCGAGTGCTTCGGCCCGGTGTCGTTCCTGGTCCGGACCGCGGACACCGACGAGTCCATCGAGCTGTTCCGCAAGACGGTCGACGAGGGTGGCGCGATGACGGCCGGCGTCTACTCGTCCGACGCGGAGACGCTGGAGAAGGTCCGGGACGCGGCGCTCGAGGTCGGGGTGGCGTTGTCGGAGAACCTGACCGGCCCGGTGTTCGTGAACCAGTCGGCCGCGTTCAGTGATTTCCACGGCACCGGGGCGAACCCGGCGGCCAATGCGACGTACACCGACGGCGCTTACGTTGCGAGTCGCTTCCGCGTCATTCAGTCTAGGCGTCATGCCTGAGGCCCCTGACGCTGAGAACTCCGCCACCGCCGCCACCGATCCCGAGAACCTGCACGAAGCACTCGCGTACTACGACAGTTGGTTGGCGTTCAACCAGCGGTATCAACGCATTCCCGGGGTCCAGGCCGCGGTGTTCGCCGGAGACGCGATCGCCTACTCGGCGGCGTACGGACTGGCTGATGTCGAGCAGGGCACCGCGCTGACCGAGCAGCACCTGTTCCGGATCGCGTCGCACTCCAAGACGTTCACCGCGACGGCCGTGCTGCAGTTGGTCGAGCAGGGAATGGTCCGGCTGGACGACAAGGCCGGCACGCACGTCACCGAGATCGTCGGTACTCCGCTGGGCGAGCTGACGCTGCGGGACCTGCTCAGCCACGCGGGCGGGGTGACACGGGACAGCCTGGAGGCCGACTTCTGGCAGTTGGCGACCGCGTTCCCGGATCGCGGGCAACTGCTGGAGGTGCTGACGAAGCCGACCTCGTCGGTGATCCCGGAGAACGACCGCTTCAAGTACTCGAACATCGGTTACGGCCTGCTCGGACTGGTGATCGAGGCGGCCACCGGGACGTCGTACAACGAGCATGTCCGGACGGCGATCGTCGGCAAGCTCGGGTTGTCCGGTCTCGGGCCGG
>NZ_DASRXP010000672.1:0-18295 GCF_035687465.1 Kribbella sp. | reverse complement strand
GAGCTGGCCGAGGGCGTCGCCGCCTTCACCGAGAAACGCTCGCCCCGCTTCCCCTGGCGTTGAACACCAGCCCCGGTACGCCGTACGCGGTGGTTGCTGTGCGCTGTCAAGCGCTTGTTGGAGGTTTGTGTGGTCTGAGATGGGCACCGGAGTTGCTGCCGCCGATCCGCCAGGCGGCTTTTCGGAGAAGGAGAATTCATGCTCATCCTCGGACTGGTTCTGCTGTTGCTGGGATTCCTGCTGAGTGTCCCGATCCTGTGGACGCTCGGAATCATCCTGCTCGTGGTCGGAGCGGTGCTGTTCCTGCTCGGATCCACCGGCCGCTCAGTAGGCGGCCGACGACACTGGTTCTGATCGTCTGAGCGAACGGGGCCCCGCGCATTTTCTTCGCGGGGCCCCGTTCTGTCCCCGAGGCTGGTTACGATGCGGCGATGAGGTACTTGGTACTGATCTTCGGCACCACCGACGACACGTGGACGGGATCCGACGAGGACGTCGCGGCGCTGCAAGGCCTGATGGCGCTGAAGGACGAGCTGGCCGCCTCCGGTGAACTGGTCAGCTCCGAGGGGCTGAGCCTGCCGGGTGACGGCCGGATCGTGCAGGTTCGCGACGGGGTCAAGGTGGTCACGGATGGCCCGTTCGCCGAGGCCAAGGAGCAACTGGCCGGCTTCTTCATGATCGACGTCCCCGACGACGAACGCGCCCAGCAACTCGCCGCCCGCGTCGCCGCCCTGGTCCACGACCGCGTCGAACTCCGCGGGACCCTCATCAGCGCGCCGTAGAGACTTCAGGGGCTGCGTCGACAGGCTCCTTTGCAGGCCGCTTGAGCAGTAAGGCGGTGCCGACCAGTCCGACGGCTACGAACGCCCAGCAGGCAGCGAAAGCCATGCGGTAACCAGAGGTCAGCGCAGCAGGGCTCGACCCTGTCGTGTTCGCCACTGCCACGGCCGACAGTACGGCGATACCTACTGCGCCACCGATCTGGAAGCTGGCGTTTTGCAGACCCGAGGCGACTCCGGCGTCGTCCCCAGCCACATCGCTCAAGGCCGCGATCGCGCCTGCAACCGTCCCGGCTCCCAGGCCTGCGCCGAAGAGGGTCAACCCCCAGAAGGCGAGCTCGAAGTAGCCAGAGTCGACAGTGAGCTGACTCATCACCGTGGCGCCGGCACCGGTCAGTAGCAGGCCAGTGGCAGCCACCGGCCGGATGCCGATCCGGGTCACCAGGTTCTGCCCGATGATGGACCCGGCCACAGCGGCAGCAGCCAGGACGGCCGACACCAGTCCGTACCGCACGGCGGAGTACCCGAGAGCGAGCTGGGCGTACTGCGTGTAGATGAAGTTCAGCCCGAAGGCCCCGAGCCCGAAGGCGATGGTGATCAGGTTGCCGCCGACCAGGGCACGCGACCGGAAGATCCGCAGCGGTACGAGCGGGGCGTTCGACCGCTGCTCAATCAGCACGAACACCGCGAACAGGGCTGCTGACAGGAGTGCGAGCAGCGTGGTCCTCCCGGCGGACGACGTGGGCGCCTCGATCACGGCGTACACGAGAACGATCAAGGCGGCGGTCACTGTGACGGCGCCCGCCACATCGAAACCACGCCTGCCGGGGCCGCGGCTGTCCTGCAGCAGGACCGGAGCCAGTACGACCACCAGGAGACAGACCGGCACGTTGATGAAGAAGATCCACTGCCAGCCGAGGCCGTCGGTGACCGGACCGCCGATCAGTGACCCCGCAGTACCGCCGACGCCGCTGGTGGCGCCCCAGATCCCTAGTGCCTTGTTGCGCTCGGCGCCGTCAGGGAAGGTGTTCATGACGATCGAGAGTGCGCTGGGAGCCAGTACTGCGGCGGCGATCCCCTGCAGGCCGCGGGCCAGTACCAGCGCATCTCCGCTCCACGCGAAGCCGCAGAGCAGGGAGGAAGCGGCGAACAGCAGCAGGCCGGCGATGAACACCCTGCGCCTGCCGAGGAGGTCGGAGATCCGGCCGCCGAGCAGCAGCAATCCGCCGAACATCAGTGCGTATCCGCTGGGCACCCACTGCACGCCGCCGGTGGAAAAGCTCAGTTCCCGCTCGATCGACGGGATGGCGACGAGCACGATCGACGCGTCCAGGATGATCATGAACCCGGTGACGCAGAGCAGGGCCAGCGCGAACCAGCGCTTCGGATCGTTTTGCATGGCGACTTGCCTCCAGTACTGCGACGCCCGGGCTGGGCGTCACTCACCGGAGACGTCGGGCCTGGCGGCTTCACCTCGACAAAATGTCGAGATCGGCCGGTCCGGATCCGACGTAACTCCGTGAGAGGGGGTCACAGGGGCCTCCGCGACCGTCAGGATGGTGACCGTGAAATACATGCTGCTGATCTACAGCAACCCGGAGAGCTGGGCGAGCCTGTCCGCCGAGCAGCGGGAGGGCCTGAGCCGCGCGCACCACGATCTGACCCGGGAGCTGACCGAGCAGGGACTCCTGGTGAGCTCGGCCGGGCTGGCCGACCCGATCACCACCCGGACCGTGTCGGTGCAGGCGGACGACACCCGGACCACCACCGACGGGCCGTACGCCGAGGCCAAGGAGCACCTGGCGGGCTTCTACCTGGTGGAGTGCGACGACATCGACCAGGCGATCGACTACGCGGCCCGGATGCCGGACGCGAAGTACGTGGCCGTGGAGGTGCGGCCGGTGATGGATTCGTCCGGGCTGGAGATGTGAGCGACTTCGAGCTCCTCCTCCGGGAGCAGACGCCGCAGGTACTGAGCGCGCTGGTGCGGCACTACGGGCACTTCGACCTGGCCGAGGAGGCCGTGCAGGAGGCCCTGCTGGCGGCTGCTCAGCAGTGGCCGACCGAAGGCGTTCCGGACAATCCCCGCGGCTGGCTGATCCGGGTCGGCTCGCGGCGGCTGACCGACCTGTTGCGCAGCGAGAGTGCCCGCCGCAAACGCGAGGAGAACGCGGCGGTGCTGGCGCCTGTCGAGGAGTTTGTTGCCTCAGGCCCCGAGGATGATGATCACGGTGGACGCGACGACACGCTCACTCTGTTGTTCCTCTGCTGTCACCCGTCGCTGTCCGCCGCGTCCCAGATCGCCTTGACACTAAGGGCTGTTGGCGGTCTGACCACGGCTCAGATCGCCGCCGGGTTCTTGGTGCCGGAAGCAACGATGGCGCAGCGGATCAGCCGGGCCAAGCGCAGCATCAAGCAGGCCGGGAGCTCTTTCGAGATGCCGCCCGAGGCCGAGCGGGATGCCCGGATGGGCGCGGTGCTGCACGTGCTCTACCTGATCTTCAACGAGGGCTACACCGCGTCATCAGGCACGGATCTGCACAGTGCCGAGCTCACCACCGAAGCGATCCGGCTGGTCCGCGGGGTTCGCCGACTGCTGCCTGAAGACGGTGAGGTCGCTGGGCTGCTGGCACTGATGCTGCTGACGGATGCACGCCGCTTGGCCCGTACGGATGCGGACGGCGCTCTGATTCCCCTGGCCGAGCAGGATCGGTCGAAGTGGAACAAGGAGGCCATCGTCGAAGGTGAGGCGCTGGTCTCCGACGCGCTCGCCCACAGCCAGCTGGGGCCGTACCAGGTGCAGGCAGCGATCGCCGCCGTGCACGGGACCGCCGAGCGGGCCGAGGACACCGACTGGGCGCAGATCGTCGCGCTGTACCAGGTGCTCGAGCAGATCTCCGACAACCCGATGGTCACGCTGAACCATGCGGTCGCGGTGGCGATGGCGACCGGCCCGAAGGAGGGACTGGCCCTGCTGGAACCCCTGGAGTCGGATGGCCGCATGACGGATCATCACCGGCTGGAGGCGGTACGGGCCCACCTGCTGGAGATGTCGGGCGACATGGTCGGTGCCAAGGCGAGCTACCTGCTGGCGGCCCGCCGTACGACCAGCGTCCCCGAACGCGACTACCTCAAATCCAAGGCCGACCGGCTCTAGGTGTCCCGTGAGCGGGACACTAGCCCGTACTGCGAGTCGCGCGGACCCCGGACTTGTGTCAGGTTTGAGGGGTGGACCTCACCAAGGCATCGCTGCTCCGGGAGATGCTCACCGGCACCGAACTCGGCAGCCGCACCACCGACTTCGCCCACTCCCTGCGCCGATACACCACTCGCCGGGGCGGGCTGCTGCTGTTCGGCCCGGCCGAGGACGAGCCGTGGCACCTCACCGCGCACCTGGACGACGAGCTCCATCGCGCCGGCGTCGAGGACGTCCGCCCGTCCCTGGTTCGCTGGTCCCCGCCGCCGGACGCCCCGGCTCACCTGGCGATCGGCCTGGATCGCCTCCGCGAGAGCGGTCGAGGCGAGTCCCTCCTGGTAGTCGCCGAGCAGACTCCGGCGGACACCTTGCTCGAGCGGATCGACGATGTCCGTCGCCGCGGCACCACCATCTTCAGCATCGACAACGGCAACGCAGATCTGGCCTCATTGAGCCACGAGTCCCTGGTCCCCGAACTGCTGGTTCCTGCCAGCTTCGGCGCCGGCTGGGTGAACCACCCGGTTGCCGACGACGACGCAGTACCGGACGAGACCCTCACCCTGCTCCGCGAGGCGGTGGCCGGCTTCGAGATGACGCAACACCTGGTCAGCCTCGCCGCGGCCGACCCGGAGGCCACCCAACCTGACTGGCGCCGCCGCCTCCGCACCTTCATAGAACGCCTCAGCGGCGAACCGGCCTAGTTCTCGCCTTACGTCCGAAGAACTAGCGAGACGTCCCTCCAGTTCTTCGGACGTCAGCGGGGTTTAGTCGGCGAGGTAGAGGACTGAGAGGCGGGGGAAGCGGGCGCGCATCTCGGACTTGTCGTCGAAGTCGAAATCGTTGCCTGCCGGGACATCGGCGTACTCCGTGGTCGCGGCCTCGACCGCCTCCCAGTAGGCCTTCTCGGATCCGGCCGCGGCCTGGTAGGCGTTCGGGCCGACCACGAGCAGCGCCTCGCCGTCGAACCCCTCGAACTCCTCGTCCTGGTCCTCGTCGACCACATCCGCCAGCGAGTCCGGATCGGCCAGCGCGGCTTCCCAGATCTCCCGGCCCTGCGCGACCAGCCAGCCCCGGAAGTAGTCGAACCCGTCATCCGACGCGCCCCCGTTGATCAGGTATGCCGCCGCCCACAGATCCAGCCGGTACGACTCCACCTGCAGGTGCTCGAACTCGACCCCGAATCCGACGATCTGCTCCGGCGCCATCCCGCCCAGCGCCTTGGTCAACGCATCCGCGACCCCGTCCGGATCCGCCGCCGTGTCATCCACTTCATCCCGGGCCGCTTCCACCAGCCCCCAGAACCCATCCCTGTCCACCCCCAAAGCGTGTCACGAAACCGGGCTCAAATGGATGGGTTCTCCAGGTTTCCTGCATATGCCGGGGCCGGACCGTCGACATCGACCAGTACGCCGGGGTCCGCGACAGCGGGTTGATCCGGCACCGCAGCGGCTGTCGGTGGTTCGATCAAAGCCGTCACGGGCTCGGCTGCAGGCTCGTCTCCGGGTTCCTGCCCGTCCTGGGAGGACAACGCCGTCGACGCGAGGGACGGCCTTCCCTCAGGCTGTTCCGGAGTCTCGCGCAGTCGGGGTGGAACCGCTGTCCAGGTCCGCAGGTCCTGGACGACGTCGCCGTAGAACGTGTTGATTGCGGTTTCAACGGACTCGATGAAGGAGCCCCGCCCCCGCCCGCGCTTCGTTCCCAGCGGCAGGGCGAGAGCGACTCGGAAGGACCGGAGGTCCTTCTTGGGATCTTCAATCAGAGCAGTGGGCTGTTCGCGGACCACTTTGAGAAGCTCGGCTGTGCCCGCGCCGCGGGTGTGCATGGCGAAGGCCTCCAGCCGGACGCTGTCAGGGGCGTGACGTAGCTGCCGAACCAGCCAGTTGACGCGGGTAGCCGCGCGACCGTCCCGGGGCGCTGAGATGTCCACATGACAGGTCACGCGTCCAGCCCGGAGATCGGTTGTCACGACCAACGGTCCGACGGTGTTCGGGATATTGATCGCACCCTGCAGAGTGCCGTTGGCGCACATCGACTGAACCAGAGCCTGCGAGCGAAGTGCAGGCTCGGCCAACTCCTTGCGACTCAGCGCGGGAGTGACATCGTCGCCGAGGCGGCGGCCCAGTTGAAGGCTGACATACCGCAGCAGGGCGTCGAACCGGGCGGCTACCTCGGGCGCGCATTTGTCGCCTGGACGAAGCGTGCCGGAGGCGACTGCCTCCCGGGTGGTCACCCAGGACGCGCCCATGTCATCGAACTCGAGCGCCCCGGACCGTGGATGTTCCAGGTAGCGGATCAGTTCACCGAGGATCCATGCCTGGTCGGGGTCGGCAACACCGCGATGTTCCTTCTGCAGGACCGCCTCGGCGAGCACCTGCGACCATGACCAGTGATGCAGGGCGACCCGCTTCAGTTTCCGTTTGTCGATCTTCGTGGGATGCAGACCGGCAATGGCTGGGATCTCATTCGAGATGGTGATGACCGCATCGAAGTCCTGCTCGCGTGCGATGTCGAGATAGGCCTCGAGTTGCTCGGTCGCCAGCTCGTTCACGCCGGTCTTGACCTCCACCAGAGCGGTCCATTCCTTCTGGCCGCGGCGCGCGCGAATCAGTCCGTCCGGATACAGCCGTCGCTCACCGAACTGGAAGGGCACTTCGATGTACGTCTCCAGGGCGCCTGCCGGCGCGCCGAGCGGCTGCGTCAGCACCCGGCCGAACTCGCGGACCGACGACATCACCGCCAGCAGTGCCGATGTCGCCCGTCGCTCTTGCTCGTCGGCTCCGTTGATTCCCGAGGTCGGGATCAGTCGGGCCTGGTGCCAGGTTTCCTCTGCCATTTGATGCCCCCCACGGGCGTATCCCCAGCGGACCCCAGTAGGCCCACATCTCCCTCATCGCCCGACAAGACCGGCACGTTACGCCTTTCGTCACGCAACGTGAAGGTCCGAGCGACTTTCAGCACAGATCGTGAGGTGCCTTTGGGGCGCGGTCGGGCACTGGACCAGCGAGCAACATACCAATATATAAGACGTCATATTCCGAATGATGGACAGGCGTGGCAGACTGGGTGGTGCTGAAGGTGGTTTCAGCTTGTGTGTTTGGGCCCCGGTCCGCCTCGCCTGTACCGACGTCAGCAGGGGCACGGCGGTCCCGGAGCGGTCCGGGCCCCAAGCGCACGAGGTGATGGCGGTCCGCCTGTACTGCGCTCGCCGGCGCCCGGCGTCAGCTCCGGGCGGACGTGCCTCGGGTGGAGGTGCGGACGACCAGTTCGGGGGTGAAGGTGACCCGTTGGTGTTCGTGGTCGGGGTTCGAGGATTCGTCCAGCAGGAGCTCGGCGGCCGTTCGGCCGAGGAGTTGGCGGGGCTGTCGTACCGAGGTGAGCGGGACCGCCGCCGCGGCTGCGAACTCGATGTCGTCGTAGCCCACGATCGCCAGGTCCTCGGGGACCCGCAGGCCGAGGCTTACGCACTGTTGCAGCAAACCCAACGCCAGTAGGTCGTTCGCGCAGAACGCTGCCGTTGGACGGCGGTCTGCCGGTAGTCCGGCTAGTCGTTGCCCAGCGCCTCTACCTTCGGCAACGGTCAACCCGCCCGTCAGTACCTCGACCAGATCTCCCGCCTGCAGGCCGGCGCGCTCCAGTGCCTGCCGAGCGCCCTGCCGTCGATCGGTGACCTGGCCGATGTTGTTCGGCCCGCCGACGAAGGCGATCCGCTTGTGGCCCAGTTCGATCAGATGACTCAGTGCCACCTCACCACCGAGTACGTCGTCCACCGCGACCGAACAGTGCTCCGCATCGTCGAGAGACCGGTCCACCACGACTACCGGCGTACCGCGCATCGGCAGGGTCCGCAGTCGTGACGATTCGGGGTCGATCGGAGTGATCAGTACGCCCTGGACCCGTTGCTGTTCGAGCAGATCCAGGTAGTCCGCCTCGCGCGCGGCATCCTCGTTGCTGTTGCAAAGGAACACCGAAAGACCGGCTTCCGCGGCCACTTCCTCGACCCCGCGGGCGACATCGGTGAAGAACGGGTTGCCCGGATCGAGCATCAGGTAGGCCAGGATCCGGCTGCTTCCGGCGCGCAACTGCCGCGCCGACTCGTTCCGCACGAACCCGAGCGACTCCATCGCCGACTCGACCTTCGCGCGGGTCGCCGGACTGACCATCTCCGGCCGGTTCAGCACGTTCGAAACCGTTCCCAGCGAGACCCCTGCGGCGGCTGCCACATCCTTCACGCCAGCAGCCGCCCGACCCCGGCTCCGCGCCCGGGCCGCAACCGTCCGCGCCCCCGCCCGCCTGACCTCCGGACTCACTGGCTTACCGGCACCCCCGGCCCGCTTGGCAGGCACCGCTCCCACTCGCTTGGCCGGCAATCCACTTCGCTTGGCGGGCAGTGCTGCCGACCCGCTCGGTCGAACCTGCCCTGCCGGCGAGCCTGCGCGCTTGGCCGGAGTCGCCGTCGTCGGTCCGCTTCGCTTGGCGGGCAACGCCGCCGACCCGCTCGGTCTAGCCTGCCCTGCCGTCGAGCCTGCGCGCTTGGCCGGAGTCGCCGCCGCCGACCCGCTTCGCTTGGCGGGCATGGCTGCCGATCCGCTCCGCTTCGCCGGCGCTGCTGAACCGGCGCGTTCGGCCGGCGCAGAAGGCGTCGCGGCTCGACCGGCGCCGTTCTGTCCGCGCCCGGACCGCGGCGCGGGCTTACCCGTCGGCTGCCGGCTCGAGCGCCCCGGTGGTTCGACCGGCTCGGACGCGCCGTCGGCGCGTCCGGCTGCGCTAGGTGGCGCCACGAGGCCTCCCGGGTTGAAACGTGATAGCTGGGGAAGCGTACCCCGCCACCTGTGGATTTCCGCACCCTTTCCCCTGTGGTTGTCCACAGACTTCGCGACGAGGTCTTGACGCCCGGAGCCGCCGCCCCGTACTTTCAGGCAATCTTCTTGAAACCTTTCAGGAAGCACGTTCCGGACCCCGATCAGAGACGGAGGTGGACATGTCGGGCGATGCCCCACTGCTGCGGGTCCGCGAGGTGTCGAAATCGTTCGGCGCCGTCGCGGCCGTGCAGAACGTCTCGTTCGACCTGTACGGCGGGGAGGCACACGCGCTCGTCGGGGAGAACGGCGCAGGCAAGTCCACGATCGTGAAAATGCTGGCCGGTGTGCATCGTCCGGACGCCGGCACCATCGAGCTCGACGGCACCCCGGTCGAGCTGAACACTCCGGCCGACGCCAAGGCGGCCGGTATCGCGGTGATCTACCAGGAGCCGACGCTCTTCCCCGACCTGTCCGTCGCGGAGAACATCGCGATGGGCCGCCAGCCACTGGGTCGTTTCAAAACCATCGACCGTACGGCGATGCTGCGGCAGGCCGAGCAGCTCTTCACGAGGCTCGGTGTCTCCATCGAGCCGGCGCGCCCGGCGAGAGGTCTGTCCATCGCCGACCAGCAGCTCGTGGAGATCGCCAAGGCCATCTCGGCCGACGCTCGCGTGGTGGTGATGGACGAGCCGACTGCTGCGCTTACCGGGGTCGAGGTCGAGCGATTGTTCGCGGTGGCCAGATCGCTGCGGGACGACGGTGCCGCGCTGGTGTTCATCTCGCACCGGTTCGAGGAGATCACCGCCCTGTGCGAGCGGGTCACCATCATGCGGGACGGCAAGCTTGTGTCGACCGACCTGCTCAGCGAGGTCAGCGTGGACGAGATGGTCCGCCGGATGGTCGGCCGCGATCTTGGTGCGCTCTTCCCCAAGCAGGAGGTCGAGCCCGGCGCAGTGGTGCTGACCGTGGACGGGCTGAGCCGCGATCCCGTCTTCGCGGAGGTGTCCTTCGAGGTCCGCGCGGGCGAGATCGTCGCACTGGCCGGGTTGGTCGGGTCCGGCCGGTCCGAGGTGGTTCAGTCGATCTTCGGCGTCGATCCGCGGGACGCCGGCACCGTCAAGGTCCTCGGCAAGACCCTCAAGCCGGGTTCGCCGCGCGCGGCGATGGCGGCCGGGGTCGCCCTGGTCCCGGAGGACCGCCGTCAGCAGGGCCTGGTGATGGAGCTGTCGATCGAGCGCAACGTGACCCTGCCCCGGTCCCGCGCACTCTCGCAGCTCGGGTTCCTCACCGGCAGCAGTGAGCGGCGTTCGGCCCAGGAGTGGACGCGGCGGCTCAAGACGAAGTACGGCCGGCTCTCCGACGAGGTCGGCACCCTGTCCGGCGGCAACCAGCAGAAGGTCGTACTGGCCAAGTGGTTGTCGATGGCACCGAAGCTGCTGATCGTCGACGAGCCGACCCGGGGCATCGACGTCGGCACGAAGGCAGAGGTGCACCGGCTGATGTCCAGCCTGGCTGCGGAAGGGGTCGCCATCCTGATGGTGTCGTCGGAGCTGCCCGAGGTGCTCGGCATGGCCGACCGTGTCCTGGTGATGCGAGAGGGGCGGCTCGTCGCCGAACTGGACCGGTCCCTGGCGACGGAGGAGTCGGTCATGTTCGCCGCAATGGGTCAGGAGGCGTCCGTATGACGGCCGTCGGGCTTCCTGGTGTTTCGACCAGGCGATCGTCACTCGACCTGGTCCTGAGGGCCCGCGAGCTCGGCATCGTGCTCGCGCTCGCACTGCTCGTCGCGGTGACGGCGATCTCCAATCCCCGCTTTCTCTCCGGCCAGAGCATCCGCGACATCCTGCTCGGCACCGCGATCCTGGCCGTACTGGCGGTCGGTCAGGCCGTGGTGGTGATCACCCGGAACATCGATCTCTCGGTCGGCTCGGTGCTCGGGCTGAGTGCGTTCACCGTCGGCACCCTGTTGCGGGACCACCCGGGCCTGCCCGTCGTACTGGCGCTGTTGATCGGTGCCGCGGTCGGAGGGGTCTGTGGCGCCGTCAACGGGGTGCTCGTCCGGTACGGGAACGTGCCGGCCCTGGTGGTGACACTGGGCACCCTGTACGTCGTCCGCGGGATCACCTACTTCTGGGCCGGTGGCCAGCAGATCAACGCGGACGAACTCCCCTCCGGGTTCCTCGACTTCGGCAACGCGACCTTGATCGGGATTCCCTATCTGGTCCTGATCGCCCTGCTGGTGCTGGTGATCACCGCGATCGTGCTGCGGAACTACCGCGTCGGCCGGGAGCTCTACGCGATGGGGTCCAGCCCGCAGGCGGCGCGGCTCGCGGGCATCTCGGTCGGGCGCCGGACGATCGGCGCCTTCGGGGTGAGCGGCGCCTTGGCCGGGCTGGCCGGGGTGTTGTTCGCCGCGAGGTTCGGCACGATCGACGCGGCCGCGGGGACGGGGTACGAGCTGAACGTCGTGGCCGCGGTTGTCGTCGGCGGCGTAGCGGTCTTCGGCGGGAGCGGCTCGGTCTGGGGCGCTGCGCTCGGAGCCCTGCTGCTGACCACCATCGGTTCGGCTCTCGCGGTGCTGGAGATCAACCAGTTCTGGCAGCAGGCGATCGTCGGCGGCCTGATCCTGCTCGCCATCGGCGCCGACCGCCTGGTCGCGGCCAGGGTCGCCGCGACTCTCAAGATGCGGGGCTCCCATGTCAACTGACAGCAGCGTCGCCGAAGAGCGTTCGGTGGGTATCCCCGGCCGGCTCGCCAACTGGAACGTGGCGATCATCGCGGTCACCGTCGTCGTCCTGATCGTCGCCGCCGCGACCGTGCAGAACTTCGCCACCTCGCAGAACTTCGGCTTCCTCGTCCTCGACCTGTTGCCGATCGCGCTGGTCGCGCTGCCGATGACCCTGGTGATCGTGACCGGCGAGATCGACCTGTCGGTGGCGAGCACGCTCGGCCTGTCCAGCGCTGTGATGGGCTATCTGTGGAACGCGAACCAGCCGATCGAGACGATCATCCCGCTCTGCCTGCTGCTCGGGGCGCTCCTCGGCGCGGTCAACGGGTTCTTCGTGACGGTCCTCGGGCTGCCCTCGCTGGCCGTCACCATCGGCACCCTGGCGCTCTACCGCGGTCTCGCGTTCGTCGTGCTCGGTGATGGCGCGGTCGCGGACTTCCCGGCCGTCTACACCGACTGGGTCACCGGCACCATCGCCGGTACGTCGATCCCGAACGTCCTGATCATCATCGTGGTCCTCGCAGCCGTGTTCGGCGTGATCCTGCACGCGACGCCGATCGGTCGCGCGGTGTTCGCGGTCGGCGCGAGCGACCAGGCGGCCCGGTTCGCCGGTGTCCGGCCCGGCCGCCTCAAGTTCTGGCTGTACGTCGTGAGCGGTCTGGTGGCGGGTCTCGCCGGGGTGTTGTGGACCCTGCGGTACTCCAGCGCCCGGGCCGACAACGGCGCCGGCCTCGAGTTGGCCGTGGTCGCCGCCGTCCTGCTCGGTGGTGTCTCCATCTTCGGCGGCAAGGGTGCACTGCCTGGCGTGATCGCAGGTGTGGTCCTGCTGGCCTCGCTGCAGAACGCACTCCGTCTGTCCGATGTGTCGAACGAGGCGCTCAACGTCGTCACCGGCGTTCTGTTGATCGTCTCCGTGCTGGCTCCGAACCTCGCGAACGCCGTCCGTAGCTCGGTGCAGCGGCGCCGGCATCGCTCCGATCCCCTGCAAGGCCACCGTCCAGAAAGGGCACAACCATGACCTTCCGTCTCTCCCGCCGTCTCGCGGTGCCGCTGTCGGCGGTGGCCGCCTTGTCCCTCGCGCTGACCGCCTGTGGCGGCACCACCAAGGAGGACACGGCGAACCAGAACACCGCCGCGCCGACCAACTCGGGCTCCGCCGCGGCCGACCCGAACGCGCCGCTGAAGGAAGGCCTGAAGATCGCCTACCTGCCCAAGCAGCTGAACAATCCGTACACCGACGTCGAGGTCGGCGGCGGCAAGGTCGCGGTCGGCGAGATCAAGGGCGAGTACAAGCTGGTCGGGCCGAACGACGCGAGTGCGTCCTCCCAGGTCAGCTACATCAACACGCTGATCCAGCAGCAGCAGGACGTGATCGTGGTCGCGGCCAACGACCCGAACGCGGTCTGCCCGTCGCTGAACCAGGCACGCAAGGCCGACATCAAGGTCGTCACCTTCGACTCGGACGCGGCCAAGACCTGCCGGGACGCCTTCATCAACCAGGCCACCACGCAGGGCATCGGCGAGAGCCTGGTGAAGATGGCCAGTGACCTGGCCGGCGGTTCTGGTGAGATCGCCGTCCTGTCCGCCACCCCGAACGCGACGAACCAGAACTCCTGGATCGAGGTGATGAAGACCGAGCTGGCCAAGCCGGAGAATGCCAAGCTCAAGCTGGTCAAGATCGCCTACGGCAACGACGACGACCAGAAGTCCTTCACCGAGGCGCAGGGCCTGCTGCAGTCCTTCCCGAACCTCAAGGTGATCGTGTCGCCGACCACGGTCGGAATCGCGGCCGCGTCCCGCTACGTGAGCGCCTCCAGCTACAAGGGCAAGGTCGCGATCACCGGACTCGGGCTGCCGAACCAGATGCGCAAGTACGTCAAGGACGGCACGGTGAAGAAGTTCGCCCTCTGGAACCCGGCCGACATCGGGTACCTGGCCGCGTATGCCGGTGCCGCGCTGAAGTCCGGGCAGATCACCGGCGCGCAGGGCGAGAAGTTCAAGGCCGGCAAGCTCGGCGAATACACCGTCGGCGCGGACGGCGAGATCGTGCTCGGCCCGCCGACCGAGTTCACCGCCACCAACATCGACCAGTTCGACTTCTGACCACGGGGACGCCGGTGAACCGCTACTGCTTCTGCCTCCAGGTCAAGCCGGACCGGCTGGACGAGTACGTCGACCGGCACCGCGAGGTGTGGCCCGACATGCAGGCCGCGCTGCGCGACTCCGGCTGGCACAACTACTCGCTCTTCCTCCGCGAGGACGGCCTGCTGATCGGCTACGTCGAGGCCGACGACCTGGAGGCGGCGCAGCGGGCGATGGCGGCGACCGAGGTGAACACCCGCTGGCAGGCCGAGATGACTGAGTTCTTCACCGCTGCCGGTGGCGGATCGAACGGCCGGCCTCCGGACGAGTCGTTCGTGCTGCTTCCCGAGATCTTCCACCTGACCGAAACCACTAGCGCTGGGGACCGATATGACAGCCGTAACTGAAGCTTTGAGCCGACAGGAGATCGAACTACCGTCCTGGGCGTTCGGCAACTCGGGGACCCGGTTCAAGGTGTTCAGCCAGCCGGGAGTGCCGCGGTCGCCGGAGGAGAAGATCGCCGATGCCGCGGTGGTGCACAAACATACGGGGGTCGCGCCGAGCGTCGCCCTGCACATCCCGTGGGACAAGGTGGACGACTACGGCAAGCTCGCCGCCTACGCCGACGAGCAGGGCGTCCGGCTCGGGGCGATCAACAGCAACGTCTTCCAGGATGACGACTACAAGCTCGGCAGCGTCACCAACCCCGACCCGAGGATCCGTCGCAAGGCCACGGACCACCTGCTCGAGTGCGTCGACATCATGGACGCCACCGGTTCGCGGGACCTGAAGCTGTGGTTCTCCGACGGCACCAACTACCCGGGGCAGGACGACATCCAGGACCGGCAGGACCGGCTGGCGACCGCGCTGAAGGAGGTCTACGACCGGCTCGGCGATGACCAGCGGATGCTGCTGGAGTACAAGCTGTTCGAGCCGGCCTTCTACACGACCGACGTGCCGGACTGGGGTACGTCGTACGCACACTGTCTCGACCTGGGGCTCAAGGCAACGGTTTGCATCGACACCGGCCACCACGCGCCGGGCACGAACATCGAGTTCATCGTGGCCTTCCTGCTCCGGGTGAAGAAGCTCGGCGCGTTCGACTTCAACAGCCGGTTCTACGCCGACGACGACCTGATGGTGGGGGCGGCGGATCCGTTCCAGCTGTTCCGGATCATGAACGAGATCGTCCGCGGTGACGCCCTCGACCCGGACCGCGGCATCGCCTTCATGCTGGACCAGTGCCACAACATCGAGGCGAAGATCCCGGCCATCATCCGCTCGGTGATGAACGTCCAGGAAGCCACCGCCAAGGCCCTGCTGGTCGATCGGGACGTGCTCCGCAAGGCCCAGCAGGAGGGAGACGTCCTGGCCGCCAACGCGGCTCTGATGGACGCCTACAACACCGACGTCCGCCCGTTGCTCGCCGGCCTGCGGGCCGAGCAAGGGTTGGATCCGGACCCGGTCGCGGCGTACCACCGCAGCGGCTACTTCGAGCAGATCAGCAAGGACCGCGCCGACGGCCAACAGGCCGGATGGGGAGCATGAGAGTGAGCGTAAGCGGTACTGCAGCCGAGCTTGTTGCCCGCAGCAATAGGTTGGGTGCCGACCCACGCAATACCAACTATGCGGGCGGCAACACCTCCGCCAAGGGCAGCGCCACGGATCCGGTCACCCAACAGCCGGTGGATCTGCTCTGGGTGAAAGGCTCCGGCGGCGACCTGGGCACGTTGACGACCGCAGGCCTGGCCGTACTGCGCCTCGACCGGCTGACCGCACTCGTCGACGTCTACCCCGGCGTGGATCGTGAGGACGAGATGGTAGCGGCCTTCGACTATTGCCTGCACGGCAAGGGCGGAGCGGCCCCCTCGATCGACACCGCGATGCACGGTCTGGTGGACGCCCCGCACGTGGATCACCTGCACCCGGACTCGGGCATCGCGCTGGCGACGGCGGCCGACGGCGAGAAGCTCACGGCCGAGTGCTTCGGGGATCGCGTGGTCTGGGTTCCGTGGCGGCGGCCTGGGTTCCAGCTGGGATTGGACATCGCCCAGGTGAAGCGGGACAACCCGCAAGCTATCGGCGTGATCCTCGGCGGCCACGGCATCACCGCGTGGGGAGACACCTCGCAGGAGTGTGAGGCGAACTCCCTGGACATCATCCGGACGGCAGAGCGCTTCCTCGCCGACCGGGGAGAGGCCGAGCCATTCGGACCCGTAGTACCGGGGTTCGAGGCGCTGCCGGAAGGAGAGCGGCGGCGACGGGCGGCCGCGTTGGCGCCGGTGATCCGGGGGTTGGCGTCGACGGACAATCCGCAGGTCGGGCACTACACCGACGACGACGTCGTGCTCGAGTTCACCGCCCGGGAACGCCTGGCCGAGTTGGCCGCCCTGGGGACCTCCTGCCCGGACCACTTCCTCAGGACCAAGGTCCGGCCGCTGGTGCTGGATCTGCCGCCGTCAGTGCCGCTGGAAGATGCCGTGATCCGACTCAGGGAGCTGCATCTGCAGTACCGCGAGGACTACGCGGCGTACTACGACCGCCATGCCTTGCCGGACAGCCCGCCGATGCGTGGTGCGGATCCAGCGATCGTGCTGGTGCCGGGGGTCGGGATGTTCAGCTTCGGCAAGGACAAGCAGACCGCCCGCGTCGCCGGAGAGTTCTACGTCAACGCGATCAACGTGATGCGCGGCGCTGAGTCCGTCTCGACCTACGCGCCGATCGACGAGAGCGAGAAGTTCCGGATCGAGTACTGGGCACTCGAGGAGGCCAAGCTGCAGCGGATGCCCAAGCCGAAGCCGCTGGCCACCCGGGTCGCGTTCGTGACCGGTGGCGGTTCCGGCATCGGCAAGGCGATCGCTCACCGGCTGGCCGCGGAAGGTGCGTGTGTCGTCGTCGCGGACCTGGACACAGCAGCGGCCGATGCGGTGGCCAAGGAGATCGGCGGCACCGATAAGGCCATTGCCGTTAGTGCCGATGTCTCGCAGGAGGGAGCGGTGGCCGCCGCCTTTGAGCAGGCGGTGCTCGCGTTCGGCGGTGTCGACCTCGTGGTCAACAACGCCGGGCTCTCCATTTCGAAGCCGCTGCTCGAGACCACAGAGAAGGACTGGGACCTGCAGCACAATGTGATGGCCAAGGGCTCGTTCCTCGTCTCGCGGGCCGCCGCGAAGATCCTGATCGACCAGGGCATCGGCGGCGACATCGTCTACATCTCCAGCAAGAACGCGGTCTTCGCCGGTCCCAACAACGTCGCGTACGGCGCCGCCAAGGCGGACCAGGCACATCAGGTCCGACTACTCGCGGCCGAGCTCGGGGAGCACGGGATCCGCGTCAACGGCGTGAACCCGGACGGCGTGGTCCGTGGATCCGGCATCTTCGCCAAGGGCTGGGGTGCCCAGCGCGCCGCGGTGTACGGCGTACCGGAGTCCGAGCTGGGGGCGTTCTACGCCCAGCGGACCATCCTCAAGCGCGAGGTGCTGCCGGAGCACGTCGCGGCGGCCGTCTTCACTCTCGCGGCCGGGGATCTCTCCCACACCACCGGTCTGCACATACCCGTCGACGCCGGCGTCGCCGCGGCGTTCCTCCGGTGAGGAGTTCAAGCCATGTGGAGCACTGACCCGAGTCGTTCGGTCGATGGGAACGGCGTGCTGCCGTGGGTCGAGCCGCGGAAGACGCGGATCGGCCTGGTCGCCGGTGGGCTCGGCGCCTATTGGCCGCAGTTCCCGGACCTGCTGCCGCAGTTGCAGGCGTCTGCTCGCCGGGTGTCGGAGCGGTTCTCCGAGCTCGACTGTGAGGTGGTGGACGTCGGCTTCATCTCCGACGCCACAGACGGAGCCGCCGCGGCCGAGAAACTGCGGCTCGCGGACTGCGACCTGATCGTCGGTTTCCTGACGACCTACATGACCGCGTCGATGCTGGTCCCGGTCGCCCAGCGCAGCGGCGCACCCGTGCTGCTGCTCAACCTGCAGCCGACCGAGGCAATGGATCACGCATCCTTCGACACCGGCGCTTGGCTCGCGTACTGCGGTGCCTGTCCGCTGCCGGAGATGGCGAACGCCTTCGAGCGCTGCGGCATCGACTTCCGCTCAGTCTCCGGGTACGTCGAGGACGAGCGAGCGTGGACCCGGATCACCCGGTGGATCAAGGCGGCCGGGGTCCGGGCGGCCCTTCGACACGGGCGGCACGGTCTGCTCGGGCATCTCTACCCCGGCATGATGGATGTGATCACCGACCCCACCCTGGTCTCCGCGCAGCTCGGTGGACACGTCGAGATCCTGGAGATCGACGATCTGCGGGTCCGGGTGGAGCAGGTCACGCCGGCTGAAACCGAAGCCAGGATGAAGGTCGCCCAAGACGTCTTCACCCTGGACGACTCGGTGGTCGAGGACGACTTCCGCTGGGGTGCCACGGTGTCGGTCGCGCTGGATCGGCTGGTCGAGGATTTCAGCCTGGACACGCTCGCCTACTACCACCGAGGACTCGATGGGGAGACCCATGAGCGGGTCGCCGCGGGGATGATCCTCGGAGCTTCGTTGCTGACGGCAAGGGGTGTGCCGGCTGCTGGTGAGTATGAGCTGCGGACGTCGCTGGCGATGCTGGTGATGGACAAGCTCGGTGGCGGTGGATCGTTCACCGAACTGCAGGCGCTGAACTTCCACGACAACGTTGTGGAGATGGGGCACGACGGGCCGGCGCACCTCGCGATCAGTGC